>RFPW01000370.1 GCA_009925965.1 Betaproteobacteria bacterium | reverse complement strand
CCGCCCTTGTCGGTGCGGTACTGAACCTGACCGGCTTTGGCGTTCTTGACCGCCGTCACCACATCCGGCGTGACGGTCCCGACCTTCGGGTTCGGCATCAGGCCCCGAGGCCCGAGAATCTGGCCCAGCGCACCGACGACTCGCATCGCATCGGGCGACGCGATCACGATATCAAAATCGATTTGACCGCCCTTGATGCGTTCGGCCAGGTCTTCCATGCCAACGATGTCGGCACCGGCGTTGCGTGCATCATCGGCCTTGGCGCCCTGAGTGAACACCGCGACGCGAACGGACTTGCCGGTCCCGGCGGGTAACACGACGGCTCCGCGAACGACTTGGTCTGACTTTTTAGAATCAACGCCCAGTTGGACCGCAACGTCCACCGACTCGTCGAACTTGGCCCGAGCGGTCTGCTTCACCAACGCGAGCGCCTCAGCGACCGGGTAAAGTTTTTGCCGATCAATCAGTTCCTTGAGCGCCTTCAGGCGCTTGGTTGCACTGGCTGCCATGTTAGAAGCCCTCCACCAGAATGCCCATGCTCCGGGCGCTGCCGGCGATCGTGCGCACGGCCGCGTCGAGATCAGACGCAGTCAAATCGGGCAGCTTCTGAGTGGCAATGGCTTCAGCCTGCACCCGCGTGATCCGACCGACTTTTTCAGCATGGGGCTTGGCCGAACCGCGCTGAATTCCAGCCGCTTTCTTGATCAGAATCGAGGCTGGCGGCGTCTTGAGGATGAACGTAAAACTCTTGTCCGCGTAAGCGGTGATGACCACCGGCAACGGCAAACCCGGCTCAACGCCCTGGGTCTGAGCATTGAATGCCTTGCAGAATTCCATGATGTTGAGCCCGCGCTGACCAAGTGCGGGGCCAATCGGCGGGGACGGATTGGCTTTGCCAGCCGGTACCTGTAGCTTGATAAAACCGACGATCTTCTTTGCCATGGCTGGCGATCTCCTAGTTGAGTACGAACGCTGGGCTCACTGCGGGTCGCAGTCACCCAGCTCCTCGGGGGTGGTCAAAGCTTTTCGACTTGACCGAATTCAAGCTCGACCGGGGTCGCACGACCAAAGATGGTCACCGAAACCCGCAATCGACTCTTCTCGTAATTCACTTCCTCGACGTTGCCATTGAAATCCGTGAATGGGCCTTCGCGCACCCTCACCATTTCACCGATCTCAAACAGGGTCTTGGGCTTGGGTTTTTCCACGCCCTCCTGCATCTGATCCATGATCTTCTGGACTTCCTTTTCGGAAATCGGCGCAGGCCTTGACCCAGAGCCACCCAGAAAACCGGTTACTTTAGCCGTATTCTTGACTAAATGCCAAGTTTCATCGGCCATGTCCATCTCAACCAACACATAACCAGGGAAAAACCGCCGTTCGGAGATGGTGCGCTGGCCGCCCTTCATCTCGACGACTTCTTCGGTCGGGACGAGAATTTTGCCGAAACGGTCTTGCATACCGGCCCGGTCGATGCGCTCCTGAAGCGCGCGCGCGACGCTTTTTTCCATCCCGGAATAAGCATGAACGACGTACCAGCGTTTCGACATTATTTTTTCCACCCAAGAAGCAGGTCATACAAAACCCACTC
>RFPW01000369.1 GCA_009925965.1 Betaproteobacteria bacterium | reverse complement strand
GGCGTGGTGGGGTTCAAGCCCACGTTTGGACAACTGCCGATTGCTGGGTTCAAGCCGTTCTCGTGGTCGCTCGACACGGTTGGCCTGTTTGCCCGAACGGTTGGGGATGTGGCCTGGTTGGGACAGGCGATCAGTCCGAGCCTCGGGGCGATTGAGCCGATGACTCAAAAGCCCTGGGTCGTGGGCGTCCCGGTGTCTTACCCCTGGGGCCACTATTCGCCCAGCGCCGCGTTGGCGATCGAGACCGCGAGTCGGGCCTGGGCGAGCGCGGGGGCGACGATCAAGCCGCTCGAGCTTCCCGCCATGGTGGCCGAACTCTTCGAGGCCCACGGGGTGATTCAGGGCTGGGAAGCTGTTCGGGCCCTACACCCGGAATTGAGGCGAAGCCCGCAGGGTCTCTCGTCGATTTTGCGTGACTATCTGCTGGAGTCGGACACGATCAGTGATGAGGCGTATGCGACAGCACAGGCACTGACCCAGCGTTGCCGACCCGCCCTGACCGATTGGTTCAAATCGGAGTGCGATGTGTGGCTAACCCCGAGCGCGCCTGATGAGGCACCCCTGGGGTTCGAGAGCACCGGATCGTCTAGTTTCAATCGCGTCTGGACCCTGTTTGGCAACCCTTGCGTCAGTGTGCCGGGTGCACGCGGGGTTTCTGGTGCACCGATGGGGGTTCAAGTCATCGGTCCACCGGGTGCGGACCGTTCGGTGTTGCAGGCGGCGCAAATGCTGGAATCCGCGCTTGAATCTGCGCTCGAATCTGCACCCAACAGGCATTGACGTCTCAGGGCTTGGCTCGACGCTTTGCAAGGGCGAACCCAATGCGCAGCATGAGGCCGATGCCGATGATGGCGCCATAGACGATCGGTCGTTCGAAATCGTTCTTGCCGGCTTTGTGCCACGTGAAATGCAAAAGCACGAGCGGGCCAATCAGGTAGATGAGGCGATGGATGCGTCGCCAGCGGAGCCCGCCGAGCCAACGCACCATGCGCTTGGGAGAAGTGGCCGCAAGAAGGCTTAAACCGAGGAGCGACGCCATCCCGACCGCGATGAAGGGCCGTTTGATCACATCGGCAATGATCGGGCCGAGTTCGAACCCCTGATCCCAGGCGGCGTACGCGCTGAAGTGCAGCAATGCGTAGCAGAAGGCGGTGAGGCCGAAGGTACGCCGCAGCGGTGCGAGATGGGCGACCATTTGAAAACCTGGCGGTTTGAGTCGCGCTGTGATGGCGCGTACGGGCGTGACGCTGAGGCTCGCGCTCAACCAGATCAGGGCCCAGGTACCGGTTTCGCGAATCAGTTTCTCGATTGGATTGGCGCCCAATTGGTCGGCGAATGCGAGCGTGACGAGCCAGAGGAGCGGACCGATCGTGCTGAGGCGGATCAGGGTCAGGCCGCGCGCAAGGGTCGAGGAGTTGGGCCCGCGCTGCGGGCTCGTCATGATTTGGCCGAAGTGGCTGGAGCGGCTGGAGCCGCCGAAGCGGCGGATGGGTTTGGACGACGGCGCAATGGGAGGCGCAAGTTCGGGGAGAAACCCAAGGTCAGGGCGGTGCCTGCGAGGATCACGCTCCCTCCGATCACCATGTCCCAG
>RFPW01000368.1 GCA_009925965.1 Betaproteobacteria bacterium | reverse complement strand
ACCCGCCAATAATCATGGCAGTCCCAAAGTCACCTTTGTGAGTATCGGACCGCTTGCGCATTGGCTGCGCAAGGTGCCGGACGAGTGCTGGATCACACAGAAAGCCATCTCGGATTGATGAGGTGTCAGCGGCTTGGAAAGGGAGGCCAACCTTCAGATCCTCGACTACGACAGTTCCTGCCAACTCGCGGCCTCGCCCAGTATGCAGTCCGGGTTTGTCCGCCAGAAACGTCACGGTCAGGTCGGCACGCACAGCGACCGATCCAACGATTGCGCCGGTATCCGCATTGAGGCCAGTCGGGACATCCAGTGCAATCCGAATGGCGGGTTCAGGCGCCCCGTTGATCCATTCGACCGCTCGGATCCACTCGCCGGCAAGGGGCCGAGAAAGCCCGATGCCGAAGAGGGCGTCGACAATTGCGATTGGATCTGCGGCCCCTGGGAGAGCTTGAGCGTCATTCCCCAGAATTGTGTCGACGGTGTAGCCGCTTTGCCTCAATTCATCCGCGACGATCCGACCGTCCCCGCCGTTATCACCCGGTCCCACCAAGACGACAATTTGCCCAGTGGAATGTCCGGCGGATGTGAGGCAATCTACGATCCGTCGCCCAGCCGCTGCACCCGCACGTCGCATCAACTCACCTTCGGGCAACGAGGATCGGGCATGAGCCTCGATCGTCCGAACCGTGGCCATCGACGCGAGACGATGGTTCTCCATTCGGGCCCCCTCAGGCATTCAAATTTGGACGGATGCGCTTCACCGTATCATCTTAAGTGTTGTCGCGTACTGAGCCCCGACCGAGAACATCTCCTCTTAGGACTTCACTTGCCCCTGAACACTGAATCTTTCGCCGCTGATTTGGCCGCTGATTTGGCCGCTGAGTCCATCCGGGACACATCAACAGTTGGGGTAAGCGAAAACCGGTGGCAGGTTTTTGTTGATCGGGGCGGCACTTTCACAGACCTCGTCGCCCGCAATCCTCAGGGCCGCTTGGTGACCGCAAAGCTGCTTTCGCAGGCGCCGGAGCAGTATGACGATGCGGCGGTCGAGGGGATTCGGCGCTTACTGGATTTGCCCCCTGGCTCGGCGATCCCCGCGGATCAGGTCGAAGTCGTCAAGGTTGGGACCACAGTCGCAACCAATGCATTGCTTGAGCGCAAGGGTGAATCTACGCTGCTCGTCATTACGCGTGGCTTTGGTGACGCACTCCGTATTGCGTATCAAAACCGGCCGAAGCTGTTCGAGCGCGAAATTGTGTTGCCCGAGCTGCTCTATCGCGACGTGCTTGAGGTTGACGAGCGTATCAATGTTGCTGGAGAAATCTTGCGGGCGCTCGATGTCACGAGTGCCCGCCGGGGAATGCAAGCCGCTTACGATCAGGGTCTGCGCGCGGTGGCAATTGTCCTGATGCATGCAGATCGCTATGGCGAAAAGCACGAATCCCCGCTCGCCGAAATCGCCCGATCGATTGGCTACACCCAGATTTCGGTGTCCCATCAGGTGAGCCCACTTGTGCGACTTGTTGGGCGGGGCGACACCACGGTGGTCGATGCCTATCTGACGCCGGTGTTGCGTCGCTACGTCGATCAACTGTCTCGTGCGAT
>RFPW01000367.1 GCA_009925965.1 Betaproteobacteria bacterium | reverse complement strand
ACCTGATCATATGCACGGGCATTTCGCAGGCGCTTGAGCAGCGAGACGGGGACTTCGGCTTTGGATTGGTCTTTCGCGATGACCTTCAACACGTCGGCTGTGCTGGAGGTTTCGGTGATCTCGTTATTGCTGAACTTGTCCGCTGTTTTGGCTTCGACTGCCGACGCGTTGGCATTGGGGTTCGGTCGCGAGCCCGGTACGGGAATCGCAAAGATTTTGACTGGGTCTTTGATGTTCTTGAATGTTCGAGGGCCCGTGTCAACGAAGGTGACATGCGCGAGGGGCCCCTTGATGGCCTCGTGGACCAGGCTGCTCATGCTGATGCCGCCGTAGTCGGCCATGCTCTCAATCCGGGCGCCCAGGTTGACGACATCGCCCATGAGATTGTCGCCCTGGACAATCACTTCACCCCCGTGAATGCCAAAACGGAACTGCATCGACGGCTTTGGGGTTGTCCGCAGGTTACGGTGATGGAGGGCTTCCTGACACTGAATCGCAAATTTGACGCAATCGACCGCGTCGGGAAATTCGGCCAGAACGCTGTCGCCGGCACTTCCAAAGATGCGACCGCCATAACTGGCAATCATCGGATCAATGATTGAGCGGCATTCGTCCAGCGAATCGAGGGTGCCTTCTTCGTCGAGGCCCATCATTTTGCTGAATCCGACCACGTCGGCACAGAATACGGTTACGCTTTTTCTAATCATTACACACTCGCCGCTTCAATGAACTGTGGGGCAGTTTACTACCGGGTCCGACGCTGCACCGAGTCTTTTAAGGTGGATGCTGGAGCGGTGGATGCCGACGGGGTGGACGCCTGATATCTGGCCTCCAGAACCTGCAGTTGCGCACGCTGCTCGGCTGAAGGCTGGCTCGGAGCGTCGGGCGATCGATGGCGGCGCACGACGGATCGCCAGACCAGCAATAAACCAAGGGCTAAAAGGACGAACGGGCCGACCCAGAGTACGGAATTCGTTGTCGAAAACGGCGGGTCGTAGAGCACAAAATCACCATACCGTTCGACCATATATTGCGGTTCGGCCTGAGCGCACTTGTTTAACGACCTGTTCGCGCAGATCGATCGCTAGACCTGCGTTGGAGTCGGCGATGGTCTGATTCTGGCAGACCAGACAACGCAGTTGCTCGGTGAGCGTGCGCACCCGCGCGATCTCGGGACTGTCAACGGGCTCACCCGTACGGGTCAGTTCGTTGACCGGCGCCGCGGATTTTTCGGGTGTCGCAGCGTTGGTGAGATTTCGCTCGGTACTCATCGGCATTGCCCGATTCAGGGGTTGGCTGTCAGCAACGGGGCAACATGCTGGTCAAAAAATGCGTCGTCGATCGGGCCCACATGACGGTACGTAATGACGCCCTGTGGATTGATGACGTAGGTCTCGGGAACCCCATAAACGCCGTAATCGATCCCGACCTGGCCATTCAGGTCGAGTGCGATCTGCCGGTAGGGGTCGCCGTGTTGGCGCAACCACTGAGCCGTGGCCGCGGGTTCGTCTTTGTACGCCAGTCCGATCAGGTTGAAATCCGTTCGCTTCGAGAGTTTGAGCAATTTCGGGTGCTCAATCACGCAGGCGGTACACCAGGATGCGAATACATTGATGACC
>RFPW01000366.1 GCA_009925965.1 Betaproteobacteria bacterium | reverse complement strand
GTTTCGCTGCCCGAGGATAAGTCCCGAACGACCACCAAAAAGCGCCCATCGCGACGCGATACATACGATAAAAGGCGGCCATCCGGACTAGGTCTCGGGGTCACATTGTACGTCCCACCGAACGTGACACGCTGCGTTTCACCGGATGAAAGAACCACCCGGTAGATCTGTGGCGAACCGCCACGGTCGGAGGTAAACCAGATCGACTGGCCGTCCGCAGAGAATGCTGGCTCGGTGTCGATCGAAGATGAGCGGGTGATTCGACGGAGATTGTTGCCGTCAAGACCAATCTGGTAGATCTGCGACAGCCCGTCGGTCGTGAGGACAACCGCAAGTGAGCGGCCGTCCGGCGCCCAGGCAGGCGCACTGTTACTGCCCTTGAAGTCAGCGACCTTAATTCGCTTCTGCGTATCGAGTTCCTGGACGTAGACAACGGGCTTACGGCTCTCAAACGACACATAGGCCAGACGACTGCCATCGGGTGACCAGCGTGGCGAGATGATCGGTTCGGCAGAGGTGAGTGCGGTCTGAACGTTCTCGCCGTCCCAGTCGGCGATATTGAGCCGATATCGCCCCGACTCTTTACTGACAAATGCGATTCGGGTCGAGAAGTTTCCTTTTTCGCCGGTCAGTCGTTCGTAAATCTGGTCCGATATGCGATGACCAACTGTCCGCAGGAAGGGCCCACCTGCCTCGAATGCCTGGCCGATCAACGCCTTGCTCTCAGCCGTATCGTAGAGTCGGAACCGGACATCAAAGCTCTGATTGGCGAGTCTTACCGCCGATCCGCCGACAACCGCATCCGCGCCGCGGGCGCGCAGTCCAGCCCAATCGGGGGTTGCCGTATCCGACATCGGGCCGATCGGGGCAATCAAGCGGAAGGCACCGCTGCGCTCAAGATCCGAGCGCACAACCGCCGAAATGTCGATGGGTACTTTAGGGTCAACGATAAAGGGCGCGATCGAGATCGGGATCTGTGAGCCCCCAACTCCGGAAACGTCGATCCGCATCTGCCCATGGGAATATCCGGCGCGGGTTGACACTCCTATCGCTACGAGAATTGTCAGAGCGATGCCAATCGCCCGTGCAGGGATGCCCCATGAGCCGGGCCGGGCGAGCGTTCTCAGGGCAGAGGGGGAGGGCAGAGCGACCGGCACAACAGTACTAGGAGTAAGAAGCGCATAGTATAGCCGCCCGAGCCTAAGGCCCCCTCCCGTCGCGGACTGAATTTGTTCAGTCCCTTCCGCTCATTTAGTCGTTCGGGCGCGATGTCAGTTCGAAACTCGGGGGGCATTGTCCACCCGGGAACCTTGGGAATGGGTTGGTCTTACGGACCGCCCGCTCAGCGGCCTGATCCCAACTCAGCACCCCGCTTGAGTTGATGCGATCGACCCGGATCAGAGCGCAATCGGGTGAGAGTGTTACTCGGAAGACCACTTGAGGATTGCCGACCATGTCAGGGGGCGCGACGAAGGTCGTGTTTTCGCGGATCGCAGACTTTACGCGCCCCGCCCATTCGGCGTTTCGGTTGCTTGAACCCCCCCCGCCTGATGCGCCAGAGGAACTTCCGCCCGCAGAGGGTCTCGCACCTTCACCGGCCTCCGCTTGCGAGCGTGCAAT
>RFPW01000365.1 GCA_009925965.1 Betaproteobacteria bacterium | reverse complement strand
CCTCCAACCACTTGGGTCCTGAGATTCGCAATACCGTTGGGCTCGTTGAAGGGCACCGCGAAGGCTTTGGTTTCGGTCTCGGCGTCGCTGTTCGAACCCAAGCCGGGCTCTCGGCAGTGCCAGGTAACCCCGGCGAATTCACCTGGAATGGTGCTTTTGGTACCGCCTTCGTCGCAGATCCGAAGGAAAAACTGGTGCTGGTCTTTGGTACCGCCGCGCCGGGCGAGTTGCGTAAGTACTATCGGGAACAGGTTCAAGCGATTGTTTACGGGGCAATGTCCCGCTGAGTCGCCCATCCCGCGGCTTGTGCCCTACGGTATCGCCACCACAATGTATAAATACTTAATTAAATTAAAGTTCTCCCGGCTGACACGACCACTTACACGACTCCTTCTGCCGCTATCGCTTGCTCTGGCAGCGACGACCACTCAGGCGGCGGCGGACGCACAATTGTTGGCGGCAGCGACCGCCACACAACCCGCGCTGATCGCAACGCTCGAGCAACTTGTCTTAATTGAAAGCGGAAGTGGGCAAGTTGACGGACTCGCCCGAATGGCGAATCTGCTGGATGGTCGACTGCAAGGGCTGGGCATGACGACACGGCGACACAAGACGACGGCCGGCGCCGGAGCCGATGTCGTGATCGGGTCGATGAAGGGCGCTGGTCGTCGCCGGATTCTGATGATGGCGCATATGGATACGGTCTATCAGGCCGGCATCCTGAACACCCAGCCCTTCAAGCGCGAAGGCAACAAGCTCTACGGGCCAGGGATCGCGGATGACAAAGGCGGTATCGCCGTCATCCTTCATGCTCTGAAAATCCTTGGCGACGCCGGCTGGAAAGACTTTGACCAGATCACAGTGCTGTTCAATCCGGATGAAGAGGTCGGTTCCGTCGGCTCGGGTGAACTCATTGCTGCCCTAGCAGATCAGCATGAGATCGTTCTTTCTTTCGAACCGACTTCGACCCGTGAGCACAACCAATCCGAATCATTACTGCTCGGTGCGGCCGGGACCGCAGCCGCAACACTCAACGTTAAAGGCCGAGCTTCGCACGCCGGTGTTTCACCCGAACTCGGACGCAATGCCATTATCGAGATCTCGCACCAGATGATCCAAACCAAAGACGTTGCGGCTTCGATCCCTGGGACTCAACTGAACTGGACTAACGTCATCTCGAACAAGGCAACTAATCAGATTCCAGAACTCGCGACCGCGCGAGCGGACGTGCGCCTGACGATCCCCGGCGCTGAGAAGCCGTTACTGAGCGCATTACAAGCCAAAGTCGCCAGCACAAAGCTGGTGCCGGACACCGAGTCCACCATTCAGCTTGTCATTGGGAGGCCCGCTTTTCGGGCCGGACCAGCCGGTAAAGCACTGGCCGAAAAGGCGCAGCAGATCTACCGGGAAATCGATCGAAGCCTCGTCTTGGTCCCGATGATTGGCGGGGCCACCGATGCCGCGTTTGCGGGTCGTTCGGGCAAAGCCACCGTCGTTGAGAGTTTTGGACTGGCGGGTTTTGGGTACCACGCCCGTGACGAATACATCGATATCGAATCGATCGTCCCGCGGCTTTACCTAACGACGCGCTTGCTGGTTGACCTCGGCAAAGGGCTCTAAT
>RFPW01000364.1 GCA_009925965.1 Betaproteobacteria bacterium | reverse complement strand
GGTCCGATGCCGCGGCGAGCGCTGCCTCAACTTGGTGATTCCTCGGGATGATCAGTGGGTTCACCCGATTCATTGCCCGAGACCGATCATCGGCGCGAGTCGCAGGGTCATGTTGGAGCGCGATGTCGTCCTCAGCGCAACGTTCTCGCCAGCGCTCGAGCCACGCATCGAGGGCCAGCGGGTCTGAGAACAGGGCATGCAGGGCGCTATTGGAACGGATTGCAGGGTCGCAAAGGTTGGACAGATACCGCCACGCGAGCGTGTAATCGACCTGCTGATGTTGCAGCAAAGCGAGCCAGGCTTCGACTAACGTCTTGTCTGTCGCGCGATACGCAGCGGCCACGGTCCCGTTCGCCGGACTCGCAGGTGCCAGCCCGAACTTGGCTCGCTGGCCTTCCAACAACGCTTCTTCGACCCACTGCGGAAACTGATCAAGGACTTCGGTCGCTAACTCCACCGCTTGGTCAGTGTCTTCGTGCAGTAACGGGAGCACGGCTTCGGCCAAACGCGCCAGATTCCATCGGGCGATGCCAGGCTGATTGGCGTAGGCATATCGGCCCTGATGATCGATCGAACTAAAGCAGGCGCGAGGATCGTAGGCCTCCATAAAAGCGCAGGGGCCATAGTCGATCGTTTCGCCAGAAATCGTCATATTGTCTGTATTCATGACGCCATGAATAAAGCCAACATTCATCCACTGCGAGATCAGTTGCGATTGCCGGCGGGCAACGGCCTCGAACCATGCTCGCGCAGCGTTGGGTTGGCCCGCGAGCTTGGGGTCGTGGCGCGCCAGGGCATAGTCAAAAAGTTGCCGTACCGGTTCGTGCTCCCCTCGTGCCGCGAAATACTGGAAGGTGCCCACCCTCAAATGACTCGAGGCCACTCGAGTCAGAATCGCCCCGGGGAGTGCATGATCGCGAAAGACGTCATCACCCGTCGAGACGACCGCAAGTGATCGCGTCGTGGGGATGCCGAGGGCATGCAGCCCCTCGCTGACCAGGACTTCGCGCAGCATTGGCCCGAGCGCTGCTTTGCCGTCGCCGCCTCGCGAGTAAGGCGTGCGCCCCGATCCCTTGAACGCAATGTCGAAGCGCTGCCCGGCAGGGCTGACGACTTCACCAAGCAGTAAGGCGCGGCCATCACCCAAGCGGGGTGAGAAGCCCCCGAACTGATGCCCCGCGTACACCTGCGCAATCGGTCGAGCGGTGTCTGGTACGCGTTGCCCGGAAAAGAGCGCCGTGAGTTGATCGCGATCGCACGCATCGAGTTTCAACCCGAGGTCGTTCGCCAATTCCGCATTAAAAAAGACCAGTGCTGGCGCGCTGGCAGGCGCCGGCGGCCAGTCCAAAAAGAATCCATCCAGCGTTCGGGCGAAGGTGTTGTCGAAGGTGATCATGGTTTTAGGTCTTTGATAAGCTTGGTCGCCGCACGTTCTGGTTCGCTGCAGGTTCTGGTTCCCCAAGTTGCGAGGGGCGATTTGTTCAAGGGTACGAGGTTCAGGTGATCCGTTGGTTCTGGACGATTCTTTGCACAGGCCTGGGTCTATGCGGCCCGCTATCGGTATGGGCTGCTGATGTCAGTGTGGCGGTGGCCTCCAACTTTACGGCACCCATGCAGCGGAT
>RFPW01000363.1 GCA_009925965.1 Betaproteobacteria bacterium | reverse complement strand
GCGAGCCGCTGAATTTCATCTTCCGCTTCTTTGCGCATCGTGATGTCAGACATCGTCAGCACATAGTTTGCGACCTGTTCCTTAGAATCCTTAACGGCAGTTACGGTCAGATGCTGTGGATAATTTTCACCACTCTTGCGCCGATTTTTGACCTCGCCTTCCCAATAGCCCTTGGTCCGAAGAACCGCCCACATACGCTCGCAATCGAGCCGCGCGTCGTCCTGCGCAAAGAGCATCTCAGGGGTCTGGCCCGACATGTCCGCTGGCGAAAAGCCCGTGATGCGGGTAAACGAATGATTGACCTTCAGGACCTTAAATTGAGCGTCGGTCACCACCATCCCCTCCTGCGATTCAAACGCTGTGGCGGCGATCCGCAGTTGTTCTTCGGCGCTGGTCATCTCGGTGATGTCGGTCGACACGCCACCCAATCCAATCGCCACACCGCAATCGTCGCGAAGCGGAAACTTCACCGTCATCAAACGTCGGGGACCTCGAAATCGTCGGCTCTGAACCACCTCTTCAGACGCGACGGCTTCACCTGTGCTCAAGATGTCCTGGTTAAACGCAAGCACCGGATCCGCGAGTTGTTGGGCATCAATATCCTTTAACGTCCTGCCAAGAATCGCTTCTTTGCTCAGTCCGTAAAAGTTCGCAAGCGCTCGATTAGCGAGCGTGAAACGATGTTGTAGATCAAATGCAAAGATCATGGATGGCGTGCTGTCGAGGATGAGTTTGAACACTTCGCGGTTTTGCCGAAGGCTCTCCTCGACGAGTTTGAGCTCGTGTATATCCGTTCCAGAAAAAAACCATTTATAGATTTTATGTTCAACGTCCTGGGCCGGTACCGCCCGCAAATGCCACCACCGATAAACCCCGTCGGCCCGACGAAAACGCAATTCCAACAGCCATTCCTGATGACCTTGGCTCGCCTGTTTCCAGGCTGCGCTTGCGCGATCCTGGTCCTCAGGATGCAGCGACAGTACCCAACCATTGGCGAGGCTCTCGGTGAGATTACGGCCGGTATAACTCAACCAGCGTTGATTAAAGAAAATATACTCATCATCCGACGTTGCGATCCACACCATCGCTGGCACAGTCTCTGCCAGTAGACGAAACTCGTACTCGTTATTGAGAAGTTGTTTTTCGAGTAACAGATGCTCGGTGATGTCGAGCGAAATGCCGCAAAACCCCACCACTTGGCTATCGCCATCACGCAGCGGCGATTTGACGGTCCAGAACGCCCGCGATTGTCCATCGGACAAAACCACACCGCGCTCCTGACCGGACACGGGGATGCCGTCCCGAAGAACACGCTGTTCGCGCTCACGATTGCGCTTAACCAATTCGGGACCAAAAAAATCGCTGTCACAGCGCCCCACAATGCCCTCGAGGGGCGCGCCCAACAGCACCTGAACCTGGCGGTTCACATAGGTGTACCGACCCAAAAGATCGGTGGCGAACACGTAGGTGCCCGATCGCTCCAGAAGCGCGCTGAGCGCTGGAATAAGGGTCGATGGGAGCGCCATCATCGGACCGGGCGGTAACGCCATATTCGAACCCGCTGTCGCCGCATAGCCGGGTGGAACATGGGGAGAGTGCGGCGAGTGCGGCGAGTGCGGCGA
>RFPW01000362.1 GCA_009925965.1 Betaproteobacteria bacterium | reverse complement strand
CGACGATTGTTTTCATCGTCTGTGACCGCGGCGATCGTTATCTGTCGACCGGTCTTTTTCCGGACTGACTGGGGCCCCGCTTACTTCGGGTTTTTGGTCGGAGGCCGTTGGGGGCGCTTGTTGGCCTTACGGTCGCTCATTTGGCCCCTCGTTTTCGCCGTTTTTTTTAGCGATTTGGGTGTCGCGTCGATGCCAGTTTTAGGAGCGGACTCGCGAGCCTGACGCAGCGCGCTCGCAAACTCCAGAACGGCCATCGCGTAGTAGCGTGAACGGTTGTATCGGGTGACGACCCAGAAATTCTTCCCTGTCAGTCGAAACAGTGAGGGCACGTCGCCGTTTTGAAACTCGACTAGGGCCAGGAGGGTGTCTGCTGGAATCGCCTCCGGGCTGGTCACGCCCTGGGCCGCCAGTTGCGCGGGCGTGAACTTGGGCTCGATGCCATCCTTGGTCAATCCCTCTAAAGCCGAACCGGCCGCGATTCGTGCCTCCCAGGTGGCGCCGCCACCCGTTTGCCAGCCGTGCCCAGCGAGGAAATTGGCGACGCTACCGATGGCATCGACCGTGCTGGCGCGCAGGTCGAGGCGTCCGCTCCCGTCAAAGTCGACCGCCCAGCGGCGGATGCTCGAAGGCATGAATTGTGGCAACCCGATTGCCCCCGCGTAGGAGCCGCGGGGTTCGAGCGGGTCAACGCCCGATTCCCGTGTCCAGAGTAGGAACGCCTCGAGTTCGTCCCGGTAAAGTTCTGGCCTACGGCCGTCAACAAAGGCTAGGGTCAGCAGTACGTCGATGATTCGAAAATTGCCCGTGTTACGGCCATAGATCGTTTCAACCCCAATGATGGCCGCAATGACCTCCGCAGGTACGCCGTACTGCCGCTCTGCGCGGGTCAAGGCTGTTGCGTTCTCGCGCCAGAATTCGAGTCCATGACCCAGTCGGATGGGTTCGATAAACCGGCTGCGGTAAGCATTCCATGACGGCGTCATGCCCGGTGGGGTCGGCGCACTGAGTCGAATCGCGGCGTCGCTGCGCTGGGCTTTGGCCAGCAGACGTTCGAGCGCCTCGGCTTCAAATCCGTGCCGTTGGACCATCAGGTCGATGAAACTGCGCACCGCGTCCTGCTGGACGGCGGGCGCGGCAAAGGCCGTTCCGGCAGTGAACAGGCAAAGGATTGCCTGAAGAATTACACGATTCAAGACGTACGGCCCTCAAGTGGGTGAGCGTCAACTGGGCTCAGCGCGCGGGAGTGTACCCTTGACTATAATGCTCTGTTGAACCAACCCCTCATTGCTGCAGGAGTGTCGATTGATGAAGATTCTGGTCCCGGTCAAACGGGTGGTCGATTACAACGTCAAGGTGCGGGTCAAGAGCGACCAGACCGGGGTGGATATCGCGAACGTCAAGATGTCGATGAATCCGTTCGATGAGATCGCGGTTGAAGAAGCGGTCCGATTGAAAGAAAAAGGCGTAGCGACCGAACTGGTGGTGGTGTCTTGCGGCACTGTCGCCTGTCAGGAAACGCTGCGAACGGCTCTGGCACTCGGTGCCGACCGCGCCATCCTGATCGATACGGGCGACGTCGACCTGCAACCACTCGCTGTTGCGCACCTTCTGAATGCGATTGTGGTTCGTGAGCAGCCG
>RFPW01000361.1 GCA_009925965.1 Betaproteobacteria bacterium | reverse complement strand
GGGTTCTGCGAGCGCAGCCCCCACGGCCGTGCAAGGGTTCGTGCCGCTCGCCACTCCTTCGCCTGGGTCGGAGCGGGATGTCCGGATTGAGTTAAGCCGCGGGTCGATGTCGATCAAGGTCAGTTGGCCCGTTAGTGCGGCTGATTCCTGCGCCCTATGGGTGCGCGAGGTGATGCGGTGATTCGTGTCGATACGATCTGGTTAGGCCTGGAGCCGCTGGACATGCGCGCTGGAACCGAATCAGCATTGGCCAGGGTGGTGTCTGCGTTCGGTGCTGCTCGACCGCATCATGGTTATGTGTTTCTGAACCGGCGCTGCGATCGGCTCAAGGTTCTTGTCTGTGACGGCATTGGCATCTGGCTGGCTGCGCGGCGCTTGCACATCGGTAGCTTCGCCAGGGTCTCGTTAAACGAGAACACGGCTCTGAGTCGGTCGCAGTTTGACGCCCTGGTGCTGGGTCTGCCGTGGCAGCGAATGGGTGAGCATGGGGTGATCACCATGGTGTGAGTCGTGGTGTTGTGAATCGTGGTGTAAATGCCGCGAATTAGGGAAAGTCCGGATTTTCTCGCGCGCGCGCGCGAGGCAGAATTTGCCCATGCTCACTTCAAGCGTAGAGATCGACCAACTCAATGAAGTGCAGCTGCGCGAACTCACCGCCGCGCTGATCAAAGACCTCAAAGCCAAGCAAGCCCTGATCGATCGTCTCACCCACGAGATGGCGATCATTAAACGCCTGCGCTTTGCCGCCAAGTCCGAGCAATTCAACGCACACCAAAGGAGCCTCTTCGAGGAAGACTCCGACGTTGACCTTGAGGTCTTGGCGCAAGAACTCGAACCGCTGCGCCAACAAACAAGCAACGCGCAACCGCAAAAGCCCAAGCGCCAAGCCCTGCCAGCGGATCTGCCCCGGCGCGACGTGCACCACGAAGCCACCCAGACCGTGTGCACCTGTGGCTGTTCGCTGAAGCGCATCGGCGAAGACGTGGCCGAGAAGCTCGACTACACCCCGGGGCAGTTCACGGTCGAGCGCCACGTGCGGGGCAAGTGGGTGTGCACCAACTGCGAGACTCTCATTCAGGCGCCGGTCCCCGCACACGTAATCGACAAAGGCATGCCGACCGCCGGGCTACTGGCCCAAGTACTGGTGGCCAAGTACATCGATCATCTACCGCTCTACCGGCAAGAGAGCATCTTTGCCCGCGCGGGCTTTGCGATCCCCCGCTCCACGACGGCCCAGTGGGTGGGTTGCGTGGGCGTGGCCTTGATGCCTTTGGTCCAGGCCATTCAGGCCGCACTCTTGAGCCGTCAGGTGCTGCACGTTGATGAGACCCCAGTCTCGATGCTCAGCCCGGGCAAGGGCAAAACGCACCGTGCTTATCTGTGGAGCTATTGCACCACAGCCTACGATCCGATCGCGGCCGTTGTCTTTGACTTTGCCGATAGCCGCGCGGGCAAGCACGCTCGTGAGTTTCTTGGGTTTGACGATGAGCGCCCCGAGCTTGGGTGGCGCGGCACTCTCGTGTGTGACGATTACTCGGGCTATAAAGCGCTCTTTCCCAAAGGCGTGACCGAGGCCGGTTGTCTGGCGCACGCCCGGCGTAAATTCTTCGATCTCTGGGCCAATCACAAGAGCGCAATCGCTGAGGAAGC
>RFPW01000037.1 GCA_009925965.1 Betaproteobacteria bacterium | reverse complement strand
CCCGCCTCGAAGTCTTCGGCGCGACGGACACTCGCGCAGTCAAGGTTCAGGTAGATCTTGGCAGCCGCTCCGTATTTGGATTCGTCGTGGTGGATGGTCTATGAGGGTTGCAAAAAGTCGAGCAGCCGGTCAAGGCCCCCGTATCGGATAGCGGTATGTGCCTGTGCTGCCACAACGGGCTTGGCACGATAGGCGACCCCAAGTCCAGCGAGTCCGAGCATTTTGAGATCGTTAGCGCCATCGCCAATTGCGATGCTTCGATCCAGGCTCACGCCGAGTTCACGACACACCCGTTGTAGCTCAGTGGCTTTCGCCTCAGCGTCGACAATCTCGCCAAGGACGCGTCCAGTCAGCTTGCCATCAATGACTTCCAGTTGATTTGCCAGGGCGAATGTCAGGCCCAACCGTTCGCGCAGGCGATCTGTAAAAAACGTAAATCCACCCGATACCAGTAAGGACCGTAGTCCTGCCGAATGGGCAGCGCTCAAAAGACGATCCGCGCCAGGTGATAGCCGAAGCCGCTCGGCATAAACCGACTCCAGAGATCGCGAATCCAGGCCAGCCAGCAACGCGACCCGCTGGCGCAAGCTCTCGGCAAAGTCTGGAATCTCTCCCAGCATGGCGGCTTCGGTAATCGCTGCGATTTCTGCTTTTCGCCCACACCAGTCGCCCAGTTCATCGATACATTCGATCGTGATGAGCGTCGAGTCCATGTCCATCGCAAGTACGGAGTAGTCACTCAGCCGGTGGCGGCCCGATGGCAGGAAGGCGTGGTCGACTTCATGCCTTGCGCACATAGAAGCGACCGCTGATCGCCATTCCGGGGTGATCTCCAGCGAAGCAAATCGCAGGCTTGATCTGGTCTCGCCATCTGATCTCGAAGCCGGTTGAAGGACGCCAACCCATGACGAAATTTGATGCAGTAACTCAGCCAGTGAATCTGGCCGACCCTCGTATTGCGATAAGAGCCCATGTTCCATTTCTTTCACAAGAACGAGGTCGAACAGGGTTGCCTCTAGGGTGCAGTCGAAGACTTGGGCGGGCGTATTCATATCTTAGCCAACTGCGCCTGGGGTTTGAGCGCTTTGCAGATGGCGCGAATCCGTTGAAGTCGGGTATTCAGATCTGCGTCCTTCAGGGTGATCCGGATGCGGTCCGATCCGGTCATCCGGACATCTTTCTGTGATTGCAAATAGCGGATGATGGCCTCGGGTTCGACCGACGAATCTTGGCCAAACTGTAGAACGATCGCTTCGCTTGCGGCATCGATCCGGCTTAAACCCAAGGCCTGTGCAACCAGGCGCAGGCGGTGAGTTTCGATCAACGCCTGGGCCGGCTCTGGAAGCTTTCCAAATCGATCCACGATCTCTTCGGTCAGAGCCTCGAGGGCATCCGCATCCGCCGCGCTCGCCAATCGTTTGTAAAGCGTCAGGCGTTCATGGACATCCGGACAGTAGTCGTTAGGCAAGAGTGCAGGGGTATGCAGGTTGATTTCTGTGGTCACCCCCAATGGGGCATTCAGGTCTGGCTCGCGACCTGCTTTTAGGGATCGAACCGCCTGCTCGATCATGTCAACATAGATCTGAAATCCGACCGCTGACACTTCGCCGGACTGGTGCTCGCCCAGCACTTCGCCTGCGCCGCGAATCTCCAGATCATGCATCGCGAGATAGAAACCACTCCCAAGTTCTTCCATGGCCTGGATGGCTTGCAATCGCTTCAGCGCATCCTTGGTGATCGCCGATTCGTCGGGGGTCAGCAGATATGCGTAGGCCTGGTGATGTGATCGACCGACCCGACCCCGCAGTTGATGCAACTGGCCGAGGCCAAAACGATCCGCACGATGGATGACGATGGTGTTGGCAGTCGGCACATCGATGCCGGTTTCGATAATCGTTGTGCACAACAGGACGTTAAAACGCTGCTGATGGAAGTCCTTCATCACGCGCTCAAGCTCTCGCTCATGCATCTGCCCGTGGGCCACCGCGATGCGCGCTTCGGGAACGAGATCCACCAGCATCTGCCGACGGTTCTCGATCGTCTCGACCTCATTATGAAGAAAATAGGCTTGGCCACCGCGTTTCAGTTCGCGCAACAGCGCCTCGCGGATCGCACCGGACTCTTCTCGCCGCACAAAGGTCTTGATGGCCAATCTGCGCTGAGGCGCTGTGGCGATGATTGAGAAATCGCGCATCCCCTCAAGGCTCATGGCCAGCGTTCGGGGAATCGGTGTCGCGGTCAGGGTGAGTACATCAACCTCGGAACGCATGTTCTTGAGTGCCTCCTTCTGGCGCACCCCGAACCGGTGTTCTTCGTCGATGATCAGGAGGCCCAGACGCTTGAACTGGACATCCTTGGCAAGCAGCTTATGGGTGCCAATGACGATATCGATGGTTCCGTCCGCCAATCCGGCCAGCGCAGCCTTAATCTCTTTAGGGTTACGAAAGCGACTGAGTTCGGCAATCTTGACTGGCCAGTCGGCAAACCGGCTGCTCACGGATTCGTAGTGTTGTTCTGCGAGCAACGTCGTTGGCACCAGAATCGCCACCTGCTTGCCATCCTCAACCGCAACAAACGCGGCGCGAAGGGCAACTTCCGTTTTGCCGAAACCGACATCACCGCAAACCAGCCGGTCCATGGGTTTGCCCGACACCAGATCCTGAATGGTTGCGTGGATGGCGGCCAGTTGATCGGGCGTCTCCTCGAAGCCAAACCCCTGTGCAAACGCCTCATAGGCTTTGGCATCAAAGGCAAAGGCATGGCCACTCCGTGCAGCGCGGCGAGCGTAGAGATTCAGCAATTCCGCGGCGGTATCACGGGCCTGGGCGGCGGCTTTGCGTCGAGCTTTTTCCCACTGCCCTGACCCAAGCGCATGAAGCGGAGCATCTTCAGGGGCGGCCCCTGTGTAGCGTCCAATCAATTGGAGGGCACTCACGGGGACAAACAACTTGGTCTGATTGGCGTAGATCAGCTCAAGAAATTCCGCTTCACCATCGCCGAGGTCCATGGTGATCAAGCCGCAATAGCGACCGATACCGTGGTGGGCATGGACGACCGGATCACCAATCTTGAGCTCAGACAGGTCACGGACGATCGCGTCCACATTGGTCTGCTGACCTCGCGCGCCTCGACCTCTGCGTCGAACCGTTCCGCGGAAGAGTTCGCCTTCTGTAACGATGGCGATTGGGGTCTGCGTCGAATCTTCCGACGTCGGAGCCGCCAGTGAAAATCCATCGGTAAGGGGACCAATCCCGAGACCAAACGAACAGTCGCTTGCGAGGAATGCCTGCCATGACTCGATCGGATGCGGCTTGAGACCGGCGTCGACAAAGAGCGTGGTCAATGTCTCGCGTCTACCCGCTGATTCAGTCAAAACGAAAACACGCCCGCCTTGCGTCGCATTGGTGAAGTGGCTAATGTAGTTTCGTAAGGCGGCTACGGGGTCTTCCGCACGTCGCTCAACGCTCAGGTCAGGGAGCGGACGCGATGGCGGCGGGGTCTCGGAATCAGCCCCGGTCGGACCCTGACTGGTATTGACCCGGCGTAGGGTGATCCGCCCGAACGCGCGAGCGGCCACGAAGAACTGCTCTGGCGATAAGAATAATTCTTCGGGCTTTAATAGTGGGCGTTCCGAGTCATGGGCCAGGAAACGCCACCGATTCTGGGCGTCCTCCCGAAAACTTCTTGCTGCCGCCTCGACATCACCGTGTAGCGCCAGGAGAGCGTTCGCCGGCAGGTATTCGAAAACGGTTGCAGTCGTTTCAAAAAAGAGCGGTAACCAGTATTCAATGCCACCCGAGGCGATACCGTTCCCGAGGTCCCGGTAAATCGGCGCACGCGAAGGGTCGCCCTCAAAGCGTTCGCGCCAACGGCTACGAAAGGCGTTACGGGCGGCTTCGTCGAGTGGAAATTCGCGGCCGGGTAGTAACCGTACGGACTCCACCGGATAAAGTGTTCGTTGAGTGTCGGGATCGAATGCCCGGATCGAATCCACATCCTCATCAAAAAGATCAATCCGGTAAGGGAGTGGCGAACCCATTGGAAAGAGGTCGATCAGACCCCCGCGCACCGAGTATTCACCTGGCTTGATGACCTGAGCAACATGGTCATAACCGGCCAGTACCAGCTGAGAGCGCAGGCCCTTGGCATCGAGTGCCGACCCTTTAGTGAACTCAAAGGCATGGGCTGCCAGGAAGCCCGTGGGCGCTAGCCGCTGCAGCGCGGTTGAGGCGGCCAGGACAACCACATCCACTTCACGACGACCCAGCCGCCAAAGGGTCGCGAGGCGTTCGCTGATCAGGTCTTGGTGGGGTGAGAACGCGTCATAGGGGAGGGTCTCCCAGTCAGGTAACTGAGCGACCCTGAGCTGCGGCGCAAACCATGCGATTTCTTCGCTAAGGCGAGCGACGTCGGGCGCGCTGGCTGCGATAACAACGAGCAGGCGGCGCTCCGCGAACGCGCGGTTACCGCACTCAGCGAGATGTAAGGCATCGGCCGCGCCAATAGTTGGCGCGACGCTCCAGGCCGCACCCTCCTTCGGCAGGGAATGGGTTGCCAGGCGAATGGGGCTTCCGGTGGCGTGGTCGGGTGAATGTTTGCGTAGGTTCGACATGGCGCGAAGTCTATAGAATCCCGGGCATGGTGCAGTCAGAACCGCAACCTCCGATCGGCCCGATTCGACATGTCGCACTCATACCGGCGGCTGGCGAAGGCCGTCGAATGGGTGCCGCAGTCCCCAAGCAATACCTGATGTTGAAGGGTGAATCGCTGCTGCGGCATGTGGTACGAGCCTTTCAGAAGGCGCAGCGGGTTGATGCCATTGCGGTTGTCGTTGCCGCCAATGACCCTGAGATTGACCAGCATCTTGGTGACCCGACCGGGCGGCAACCGCTCGTCTTTCGGGTGGGCGGCGCAACGCGTCGTGATTCGGTGTTGAACGGGCTGATGGCGCTGCGCGATCTGCCGTTCGCTCTCGCCGAACACGATCGGGTGTTGGTTCATGATGCGGCGCGCGCCGGGATTCGCCCGGCCCAGATCGACGGATTGATTACGCAACTCGAGGACGATCCGATCGGTGGATTGCTGGCACTTCCGGTGGTTGACACGGTCAAGCGAGTCCAGGAGGGGCGAATCATTACGACCGAGGATCGAGCGCTTTTGTGGCTCGCGCAGACCCCTCAGTTGTTTCCGGCCGGATTGCTTCAGCAGGCGCTTGAGCGTCATCCTGAGGTGACCGATGAGGCCAGAGCGATGGAGCTTGAGGGATGGCATCCGCGGGTATTGCAGGGCACTAAAGGGAATCTCAAGGTCACCGTCCCGGAAGATCTCGAGTGGCTTTCACGTTCATGGGAGATTCGATGACCTCGGTGCGCAATGCGATCCGGATAGGGCAGGGTTGGGATATTCACGCGTTGGTGACAGGCCGACCGCTGATTTTGGGTGGCATCACGATTCCACACTCTCATGGCCTACTTGGGCATTCCGATGCAGATGCACTCTTGCATGCGATTACCGATGCCCTGTTGGGCGCCGCAGGGATGGGCGATATTGGTCAACATTTTCCCGATAACGACCCGCAGTATCAGGGGGCCGATAGCCGAACTCTGCTCGGTCGGGTACATCAGGCGATTGCCGCTGCTGGCTGGGAAATTGGCAACCTGGACGCAACCATCATCGCCCAGGCGCCCAAACTCGCCCCACACTTACCTCGCATGATCGAATCGATCGCTGAGGTTCTTAAACTCGACCCCAGTGCGATCAACCTTAAGGCTAAAACGGCTGAAGGCTTTGGAGCCGTTGGGCGCGCGGAAGCGATCGAAGTTCAGGCGGTTGTTCTCCTGTCCCGCCTGAATCTTCACCCAACCTAGCTCGATCCGGACTCAGGCGAGGTCGGCTACCAGCGCGTTACGCTGCTCGTTGCTCAGTGGCGACACCGTTGCCGAGTAGGCTGGGTGCGTGACGCCGATGCTCAAGCTGACGCCATATTTCAGCGCCGCGGCCATATCCGGTGTGAGTTCAAAACGCAGAAAATGAACCGAACTTGTCTTCTGTTCGTTCTCTCGTTCGAGATCTTCATCGGCGATGGCAAAGACCTTGGCTGAACCTTCTACCTGAACCCATACCTGGCGCTCGATGCCATGCATCTTGGCGAGCGCTGCTTTACGGGCCTTCTCGTCGCCGTATTCGATCAGCATGGTCGCTTTGAAATTGCTACCGTCGGGGATCAGCGGGGTGTACGACTCCAGTTCATGTTGAATACCTTCTTCCTCGAAGATTTTCTCAACCCGCAACATTTCCTGGATTTGATAACGAATGGTCTTCTCGTCCTCGAATAGCAGGTTGACATGCTCACCCAGATGAACGGATCGCAGTTTTTTGTGAGCGATGACTTGCTCACGCAGTTCGGGCCGCGCCTTGGCGTAGGCCTCGAGGGTCATGAGTGATTCACGAGTAACTTTAGTCATGGCGTGTTTTCCTTAGGAGGGTTTGGAATTCTGTTGCAGATCAGAGTCCGTACGCACGTGCCATCAGGGTCAGGGGATGCGCAATTTTGTCTTTAGCCTTGTCACCAAGGCCTTCTTCAATGTGCCGGCCGGCGAGCTGACAGTCACTGGCAATCCAGTCAGGAGATCCACCAGGGTGTTCAGTCAGCTGGCGAAAAGCAGGTCGACCAATCTTTAGAGAGGTTTGATGAAATTCCTTTTTAACGCCCCAGGTCCCGGCATGTCCAGAACAACGCTCAACGGTATGGACCTGTGTCCCTGGGACGGACGCCAGCATTTCCCGCGTCTTTTGACCCACATTCTGAACCCGAAGGTGGCAGGCCACGTGGTACGAGACCTTGCCCAGTTCCACTGAATAGTCGGTCTTCAAAAGCCCGTCTTTCTGGCGATTGACGAGATACTCAAACGGATCACGCATCGCTTGTTTCACCGCCTGGACGTCTTGGTCCTCCGGAAACAGGAGTGGAAGCTCCTGCTTGAACATCAGGGTGCATGACGGAATTGGCGTCACGATGGTCCATCCATCCCGAGCCAGCGCTGCGAGAGGCGGAATATTCTTGTTCTTGAGCTCTTCAACCGCATCCAGATCGCCCAGTTCGAGCTTGGGCATTCCGCAACAAGCGACCTTTTGAACGACTTGATAGGGGATCTTGTTGTGATCCAGAACCTTCAACAAATCGTGACCAATGCCGGGTTCGTTGTAGTTGATGTAGCAGGTCGAGTAGACCGCCACCTTGCCTTTGGTCCGCCCGCCGTCAATCACGGGATGGGGCGCGGAGACCTTGGCGTTCGGTAAAAATGGTTTTCTTGCGAATTCAGGCACCCACGCCTGGGCGTCGACGCCGAGGTGATTTTCCAGCTGCTTGCGGAACGCAGGCATGTGATTGACTTTGTTAACGATCTCAACAACCACTGGAATGGTGGCCAGCTTTCCGTTGCGGTCTGTCGAGGACAGGACACCATCGCGGAACTCAGTTGGCGAGCCCTTCTTAAACTGGATCGCCTTGGCCCGCAGCATCACGTGCGGAAAATCCAGGTTCCAGGGATGCGGCGGCACGTAAGGGCACTTCGTCAGGTAGCAGACGTCGCACAGGTAGCATTGGTCGACCACTTTGGCGTAATCGCTCTTGGCTACGCCGTCGATTTCTCCCGTGCTGCTCTCATCGATTAAATCGAAGAGGGTGGGAAATGCGTTGCACAGGCTGACGCAGCGGCGACAGCCGTGGCAGATGTCAAAAATGCGTTCGAGTTCAGCTTCCAGAAGCAACTCATTCCAGAAGTCCGGAGTCTTCCAGGCGACCGGGTGGCGCGTTGGCGCTTCGAGGGAACCTTCACGAACGGACATGACAAACTCTCCAGAGGGTCTGGGTAGGAATTTCAGAGAATGTAAACGTCCCTAAAACTGGGAGCGTTTTGGAAGGGGACTGGTACGCTGACCAGTGCCCCAACCAGGGATCAACTAAGGATCAACCAGGCATCAAGAGATCAGGCGTGCAGAGCGTCCAGAGCTTTCTGGAACTTGTTTGCATGCGAGCGCTCAGCCTTTGCCAGCGTCTCAAACCAGTCAGCGATCTCATCGAAGCCTTCTTCGCGAGCGGTCTTGGCCATGCCTGGGTACATATCGGTGTACTCATGCGTTTCGCCAGCGACAGCAGCGCGCAGGTTGGCATCGCTCGGTCCGATTGGCAGGTCGGTCGCAGGATCGCCGACAGCGGCCAGATAGTCGAGGTGGCCATGGGCGTGGCCGGTCTCGCCTTCAGCAGTCGAGCGAAACAGAGAGGCAACTTCAGTGAAGCCTTCGACGTCAGCCTTGTTCGCGAAGTACAAATAACGGCGGTTGGCCTGGGACTCACCGGCGAAGGCGGCCTTCAGGTTGTCATGGGTGTGGGTGCCAGCTAAATTAGGCATGAATTCTCTCCGTGGTTCAGTACGAAAGTACTGCAATACAGCGTTTAAGGGCTCGTGGACGCGTGACCTTGCGGTCACTACAGTCAGCCGGCATTACGCCATCAAAGCGTGGCGAACGCTAATGGATTATGCCGATGACGGCGTCGAGATTCGCGGGGTTCGTCCGATTGCGTGAACGACTGAAATCTGGCAACTCAACTCGTACCGTCAGCCCGCCGGTTGCAGGCGAAAATAGCCGAACAGTACCTCCCGCCCGTTGAGCCAGTCGATCCACAATCGCCAACCCAAGGCCAGCACCGCCCGCCGGTCCTCCTCGTGCACTATCCATCCGTGCAAATGGCCGCAACACCTGCTCGAGCGAGTCTGCTGGCAAGCCCAGACCCTGATCTTGCACCACGATCGCAATATGCTCCTGGTGACGCGAAGCGGCAATCTGGAGACGCACGATCCCGTCCGTTGATTGCCCGTGGATCAACGCGTTGTCGACCAGATTGCTAACGATGCGTTCGAGGTCGATGGTTCTTCCAATCCAAATGAGGTCAGGCGGGACCTGAGCGATCCAGACCAACCCTCCAGTCTGCCGGGCCACGCTATGGGTCCTCGCGATCGATTCAATGACCTGACTGACGTCCACTGGCGCACCGGTGAGCTCGTCAGGGTCCCTCGCGAATTCAATGAACTGGCCGACGATGGCATCAATACGTTCGATCTCATCGACCATGGACCGTTTGGCTGATTCTTGCATTGCAGTGAGTTCGAGTTCGAGTCGCAGTCGTGCAAGCGGTGTGCGCAGATCGTGTGAAATCCCAGCGAGGGCTAACTTGCGGTCACTTTCGAGCGCGCTGAGTTGTTCGGTCAATCGGTTAAAACGTCGATTCAATCGTGCGATCTCACCAGGGCCAGCCTCTGGCAAAGGACCCGGGCGCCTGCCTGCCGCCATATGCTCGATTGCGGTGGCCAATCGGGTGAGCGGTTGGTTGAGCCACTGGCTAAGACCAAAGGCGATCAAGAGCGAAACGGCCAGAGCAATGGCGATCCATTCCGTCCACTTCGGTTCTGGGTGGCGTTCGATGCGATGGGGGTTGATGCCAATCCAATAGGCATCGCCGGCGATCAGAGTTCGGATCCAGAAGGCCGGCTCGGAATTCACCGAACTCGCCAACAGGGTTCCCGGCCCCATCTGTTCCCGCAGACGACCCGCGACTTCTTGCAAGAAGGGATTATTGGGGGGTGTTTCGATTTGATCGCTGTCCTCCGCCGGCACAATCCGAACACCTTCTTCCTGTGCAAGGTCCGTCAAGAGTCGACGGCGCAGCTCGGGCTGGGCTGTAACCAGCGCGTTGCGGGTCAAATTGACGACGCTGTTGACCTCCCAGGCCAATTGTTGCGCAAGTGGCGTCCGATCTGACAGCCGCAAAAAGCCCATCCAAGCAATCAGACTGCTACAGAGAACGAATGCAATGAGGAAAAAAGTGCGCGCAAAAAGACTCGCCGGCACGAACTTCATTCTTGTCCGTCAGGAACAAAAACATACCCAACGCCCCAAACCGTTTGGATCCAGCGCGGATGCGCGGGGTCAGCTTCGAGGAGTCTGCGAAGCCGCGAAACCTGAACATCAAGGCTTCGATCAAAGGCCTCGTATCCTCGACCGCGCGCCTGAGACATCAGCTTGTCGCGCGACATCGGTTGATTCGGATGTCGGAGCAGGACTTTCAGCAATGAGTACTCGCCGGTCGTCAGAGCAATTTCGATCTCGCCTTGATGCAGTTTGCGAGATGCCAAATCGAGTGTGAAGGGCCCGAACCGAATGTTCCCGGACTCTGGCGCGCCCGCGATGGGCTCGGCCGCCCGACGTCTCAATACGGCGGCAATTCGAGCCAGCAGTTCTCGCGGATTAAAGGGTTTGCCCAGGTAATCATCTGCGCCGAGTTCAAGACCGATGATCCGATCGATGTCCTCGCTGCGTGCGGTGAGCATGATGATCGGGGTCTTATCTCCGCCTCCCCTCAGGCGACGCAGAATGGACAGTCCATCTTCTGCGGGCAACATCAGGTCGAGGACGATCAGGTCAACCCGATCGCGCAGCATGAGACGATCAAGCGACTGGCTGTCGGGTGCAACCAGGACCTCAAAGCCATGGTCGGCAAGATGCCGGCGCAGCAGCTCCCTCAGCTTCGGGTCGTCATCGACAACAATGATGCGGTTCAGGCGAGGAGTCGACATGGTCAGATAAGTGTACTGATTTGACCGGGACTATCATTCGGGTATGAAACGTTCTCTCGTGCTATTGCTCATCTTTCTGGGCCCCTGCGGTCAGGCAGGGGCGCAGGTGCAGGACGTCGAGGAACGCGAGCGGACCCGGCGTGAAATGCGTGAAGTGATGCGCTCAGAGCGTGAGCGCTGGCGCGAGAGTGCTCCCCCGGTTTCTGGGTGGGCCTGGCGTCCGCCATCGCCCAGGCACTGGGAAGGTCAGGAAGGGCGATTGACGCCGAGCGAGCGGCGCGAATTGCGCAACCTCCTCGACGAGACAGCTCGCGAGCGGCGAGCGCTCGCTGCGGAGCGAGGCCCAGAGCTGGTTCCGACTTCGAAGGGAACTGAGCGTTGATCCTCACCGCGACCGCCAAGCCCGTGTCGTCGCCCACCATTCTTGCGCTTGAGGTTTCCATTGACCGCTGTACGGTGGGGTTGCTCCACAAGGGTTCTTGCCTTTGGCGGGAAGCTTCGGGGGGCCGCGCGGCCGAGTCGATCCTACCCTGCATTGAGACGCTGCTCGCAGATCTCGAAGTTCCACGCAGCGCCCTCGATGCGGTTGCTTTCGGTGCCGGTCCAGGCGGCTTCACTGGCCTTCGGGTCGCCTGCGGGGTCGCCCAGGGATTAGGTTGGGCGCTGGAGCGCCCCCTGTTGGTTGTTGATTCGCTGGCGGCAGTGGCTTGGCAGGTTGCGACGGTTAAAACCCAGTGGGTCGCGGTGGCCATTGACGCTCGGATGGGTGAGGTCTATGCGGGGCTCTACTCCGTTGACCCAGAGGGCAGGGTGCAGACCGTTCAAGCGCCCTGGCTGGCCGACCCGCACGCGCTATCTGCAACCTTCGCCAAGGACCTCGATCCGTCGATGGACTGGGTGGCCGCAGGAGATGCGTTTCGCGTCTATCCACACCTGATTGAACCAGCGAATCCACGCCTCTGGGGCCGGATTGACGCCACGCTTGCGCCCCGGGCCGATGCGATTGGGTCCATCGGCGCCAATCTGTGGCATGCAGGCCTCGGCGTTTCAGCCAATGATGCTGCGCCGATTTATGTCCGCAATAAGGTTGCACTCGACGTTGGCGAACAGCGGGCGCTGCGGGTCTCGCGTGGACAGATTTGAGATCAGGCCAATGGTTGCGGCGGATCTCGATCAAGTGACCGCGATCGAATCTGCGGTTTACCCTCATCCTTGGTCTCGCGGCAACTTTATCGATTCCCTGAAGGCCGACTACGACTCGAGCGTTTGTCTTTCAGGCGACAGGATTCTGGCCTATTGGCTCCTGATGCATGCTCCGGACGCATCCCATTTGTTGAATTTCAGCGTCGAGCCGAGCCATCAACGACAGGGCCTTGGTTCCAGATTATTGAATCGTCTTTTAGGGGTGCTGCGGCGCCGGAGCGTTGATGCAGTGGTGCTTGAGGTTAGGCCAACCAATTTCGGCGCTTTGGCTCTTTATGAACGGGCGGGATTCGAGCGCATTGGCGTCCGGCGTGGGTACTACCCAGCCGCTGACCGCCAGCGCGAAGATGCGATCGTCATGCGTCGCGATTTGTCTCAAGTGGAAGCCGGGGGAGCACAGCGTGATTTTGGGTGATTCGCCTCGGAGTTGGTCCGCGTCGCAAGATCGAGCCTGGCAGATGCTTGGGATTGGCCCGCGTTGGGTTCGCCAGCCAATCGAGTCGGCGGTACCGACGATCGAAATGGGATCGGGTGGCTTGGGCGGCATGGTCACCTCAAACATTGCGGTTGATTTGGATCAGTCGATCCGGTTTGATCAGGCGGTATTCAAGGAGGCCATCAACCACGGTCTGACAGCCCGCGTTTTTCATTGGCCCAACACATCTGAGGGGTCCCAAACGGTTGTAAAGCCCAGCCCTCAGAGCTGGCTTCTTGTCGCGCAAACCAAATCGGAAAACCTCGCCCTGGATCAACTTCTCGATGCGATGTTGGGTGCGGTTGGCGCCGCATGGTCTAAACCAGAGATCTCGGGCGGGTCCGATCGCTGCGATTCTCTCGAGGCGATCCGGGTGACCGAATCTGGCCAGTTAGGCGGGGTGCTCGTTTTGGGCCGCGAAGCGCTTGCAACCCTTGGCCATGATGACCAAAGCCTCGATGAGCTGCGCGGCCGCGCACATCGGCTTTCGGTCGATAAAACAACGATCCCTGTGATCGTCAGTTTTGCGCCGCAAGCGTTACTGCGCGAACCGTTGAATAAAGCTGGGGCGTGGCGTGATCTGCAGCTCGCGAAGTCATTGCAAACTCAGGGCGCGTGCTTTCCAATCAGCGAAACGGAATCAAACTTGGCCTGATTCATTTGATGACGCTTCAGCACGAGGGTCATCGCCGCTGCAATGAATAATCCGAACAACCAGATCACGATATTGACGGACAGGTTTACCTGGATCAACAGCGAGTAGAGCCCAAGCATCAGCAGAACGCTCAGGTTTTCATTGAAATTCTGAACCGCGATCGAATGCCCGGCGCTCATGAGTAAATGTCCCCGGTGCTGCAACAGTGCGTTCATTGGGACAACGAAAAATCCAGCGAGTCCACCGACGATGATCAGTAAGGGATACGCCCACTCGACGCTTGAAATCAAGGTCATGAGCGGCACCAAAACACCCATGGCGATGCCGACGCGAAGCACGCTGAGTGACCCGCGCAAGCTTACATAGCGGGCTGCGAGCACAGCCCCAACGGCAATCCCGATGGCGACAACCCCTTGAAGCTTTGCGGCTGAGGAGAGTGCCATGCCGAGTTGAACTTCGGCCCACTTCAGGATGATGAATTGCAGCGTCGCGCCCGCACCCCAGAATAGCGTGGTGACGGCAAGCGAAATCTGCCCCAGCGAATCACCCCAGAGTTTTTTCAGGCAGTGGCCGAAATCCTTCACCAGCAACCACGGATTACGCTCCTGGTGCGGGTAATGAGCACCCGTGTCCGGGACCTTTAAATTAAAGCCGGCCGCGATGGCGTACACCACGGCAATGATCACAATGGCGGCCTCGGCTGCGGTGTCGACGCCGGTGTGCAGCCCCGGAATTTCAAAGCTCAACAACCAGGACGACACGGTGGGATCGATGAGTGCGCCCCCGAGCGCAGTCCCCAAAATAATGGAACCGACGGTCGTGCCCTCGATCCAGCCGTTTGCGGCCACGAGTTTTTCGGGCGGCAGTAATTCCGTCAGAATGCCGTACTTGGCGGGTGAATAGGCTGCAGCGCCAAATCCAACCACGGCGTAGGCTGCGAGCGGATGCACCGACCAGAACATCATCGCGCAGCCCACCACCTTCACCAGATTGGTGATGAACATGACCCGGCCTTTCGGCATTGAATCCGCGAACGCGCCCACGAACGGCGCGAGGGCCACGTAGGAAACGGTGAAAAAGAGTTTGAGAAGGGGCCGCATCCATTCGGGAGTCTGCGTCTCAATGAGCAAAGCGATTGCGGCAATCAGCGATGCGGTGCCACCGCCGCAGTGGGCATCGAAGTCGAGGATCAGCACCGAGGGGATGCCCCGACGGATCGCGTCTTTCGCGGCGATCGCCAGGCCGTTGAAGGTGCAGTAGCCGCTGCCTCGCCCGCGACGGGCGTGATGGAGACCGCTCGACAGCGATCCG
>RFPW01000360.1 GCA_009925965.1 Betaproteobacteria bacterium | reverse complement strand
TCAACCTCGGGAGGACAATTCTTGCGCAGGAGCCAGGTCGTTTGCCAGCAAGCCAGATCGGCTGCGCTTGGCGTATCGCTCAAAAGATAGTCGCGCCCCTCGAGCGCGCGCCGAAGCCACGCGTACTGCGCACGCAGAAATTGAACATGCTGGTCCAGTTGCGGGGCCATGGCCGCCTTTGAAATGTCGATCCCCAGATAGCCTTCTTTTCGATCCTTGATGAACTCGGGCGAGATGTGCTCACCGATGTAATGAACCAGGACGCCGATCGTTGGAATCCAGGTCTGCCGCTCCCAGGCGAACGCAATGCCCTGCGCCAAACCCTTTGAGCCATGACCATCGGTTGGATAGAGCGAGGGGCTGCCCGGAAACACCCGGTCGAGCGCGGGCAGAATGAGATTCGTGTCGCAATAGATGTCAGCGCCAATCTGCAGGACGGGCACCCGCCGGTATCCGCCCGTCAGCGGACTCAGCAACGGACGCGGGGGCAGGCCCGGAATGTCGACCGAGCGCCACGGGACTCCCTTGAGACCGAAGCTGATACGAACTTTCTCAGAGAATGGCGAGAAAGCGTAGTGATGCAGGATAGGTGTTTGGTTCATAGTCGTTAGTACATGATGTGGCCACCGTCGACGACGATGGTTTGACCCGAGACAAAAGCCGCCAAATCAGAGAGGAGGTATAGCGCGGTACCGACCAAGTCGTCGGGCCTCTGCTCTCGGGAAATCGCCCGCGCTTTCAAAAAACTTTGTTGCCACTCGACCGGGCGATTACGCGTGGCATCGGTGATCACAAACCCAGGGGCGATCACATTGCAACGCACGCCATCCTTACCGCATTCCTTGGCGAGACCTTTGGTCATTGCCAGCACTGCACCCTTCGTAGCGACGTAGTGCAGATAGCCTGGCTGGCCTGCCACTGCGACCACCGAGGCGATGTTGATGATTGACCCCGACTGTCGTTCACGCATCGCGGGCATGACCGCCTTGCTGCACAGCCAGACGCCTTTGACGTTGACCTGAAAAATCCGCTCCCACTGCTCGGGGTCGAGATCTTCAAAAGCGGTCAACCGGACTTCGCGAAAGTAAGCCGCGTTGTTGATCAAGCCGTCAATACGCCCAGTCGCCTTCAAGGCAGCCTCTGCCATGGACCGAACCGACGCGTCGTCGCTGACGTCAACCCGCACCGCGGTAGCCTTGCCTCCGGCCTGCGCGATCTGATCCATGGTTTCGTCAGCGGAATTCATATCCGCAACAATCACGTGGGCGCCCTGCGCTGCCGCACCAAAGGCGAAGGCCTGGCCAATACCCGTGGCAGCACCTGTCACGATGATGGTTTGGCCGGGGAGAAGATTTTGAGCACTCATGGGATTTTCCTGGTCATGCAATTAACAGAAATGGTGGTCTGCCCACTCAGCGATCTCAACCACCCCCATGACCTTTTCCATGACCTTTTCCATGACCATCGGGCGGGGATTTTTCGCCGGTTTTCGCGGGCGCAGCAGTGCAACGGGTGTCGCCCTTACACGCATTGACCATGAGGTTCTGGCCGACCTTGTCGCGCAACGGCCCATTGACCTCGACGTCGACTGTCCAAATGCCGGGCATCTCGAGCACTAACGTACCCTGGTACTGACCCGGCTTGCCCGTGGACG
>RFPW01000359.1 GCA_009925965.1 Betaproteobacteria bacterium | reverse complement strand
GCCCGCTCGCGAGCGGGCTTGGACAGCGGCCGCCCGGTTTGATGCCGTGCTAACAACGGCAGCCATGGATGAGGCTTCGAGAAGTGCCTGGTGCCGCGAGAAAGGCGTGTACCCGCAAGAGCTCGAGTCCTGGCGGGTAAGCGCCACGCAGGCACTGGCCGAACCGGAAGAAGCACGCGCAAGCCCCATGCAGACCCAGTCGGATCGGCGCCGCATCAAAGAGCTCGAGCGCGAGTTGCACCGAAAGGAAAAAGCGCTGGCCGAGGCCGCAGCACTCTTGGTGCTCTCAAAAAAGGTCGAGGCGATCTTCAATCGGGACCATCGGGGCGAGGACGAATGATCGCTCTGGAAGATCGCCAAGCTTTGGTCCAAGATATCGGCGCTGCGCAAAGCGCGGGCGCTCGTTTGAGTAAAGCCTGTGAGGTGTGCGGAATTGACCGGCGAACGTTGCATCGATGGAAGGCGGATGCGATTGCTCTGCAGTCCGGCGATCGCAGGCCCATGGCGATAAGGCCGACGCCTGCGCATGCGCTCACGCCCGAAGAACGCGCCCGGGTGCTGAGCGTAGCTAACGAGCCCCGCTTTGCTGATAGACCCCCTGCACGCATCGTCCCGGCGCTTGCCGATGAGGGAATTTACATCGCCAGTGAATCGACCTTTGGCAGAGTGTTGAGCGTCGAGGGTCAGAACGCCCATCGTGGACGCGCCAAGGAGCCCAAACAGCAGCGCCCAGCAACGACCCATGTCGCGAACGGACCCGGTGAGCTCTGGTGCTGGGATATGACGTACTTGCCCACCGACATCGCAGGACGCTGGTTTTATCTGTACCTGATTCTCGATATCTACAGCCGCAAGATCGTGGGCTGGGAGGTGCATGAAACGGACGATGCCGATCATGCTGCGCGTGTTGTGCAACGAGCCGCGCTTGCCGAGGGCATCGCAGCCAATCAAACCAAACCCGTCTTGCATGGCGATAACGGCGCCACGCTCAAAGCGACCACCGTGTTGGCGATGCTCCACTGGCTGGGGATCAAACCCTCTTACTCCAGGCCACGGGTGAGCAACGACAACGCCTTTGCCGAATCGGCCTTCCGAACCGCCAAGTACCGGCCTGAGTATGTCCGACGCGGATTCAATGAACTGGACCAAGCCAGAGACTGGGCCAGTGAATTTGTGCATTGGTACAACGTCGAGCATTTGCACAGCGGAATCCGCTACGTCAGTCCGAACCAGCGGCATGCCGGCCAAGACCACGAGATTCTGGCTGCACGGCATCACTTGTACCTCGCAGCGCAAGCTGCCAATCCGAGGCGCTGGACTCGCAACACCCGTAACTGGACACCAATCGGCGCCGTCACTCTCAACCCTGAAAAACCGGAGCTCATCAAAACCGAACCATCCAATCAAGATAAACAGGCAATCGCCGCATAGCTCATGGGACAACTAGCTTGACGTGCGCCGTGGCTGGGAGCTCATCGCGAAACTTCCTGTTGAAGCTTTCGTTCATTCCGTTCTGCTAGGGCTTGCCAAGCTCGATCAATATGTTCGTTAATCCACTTTTCGCGGCCCATGCGAGCGGCGTTGTGCTTACGAACTCTGGACCGTTTTCGCTAAGCAGGACCGTCGGATTCCCGCGTTTTTGGATGTCCTCTTTCAGAACC
>RFPW01000358.1 GCA_009925965.1 Betaproteobacteria bacterium | reverse complement strand
CAAAGCCCGAGCCAAACGGCAAGGGCGAGTGTGTGAACGGGTTGACTTGGGCGCCTAAACATACCTGCAGCCTCAACGGGAACTGAACGGGCTCTGATAGGGGCGCCCAAACGCCACCCCGGCGACGATGGTTGCGCTCGGGCGAAGGAAGGTCTTCCCCTGTCGTTTGTTATTTCGAGTGTCCACGAATTCAACCGGGCCTTCGACGAGTTCGAGGACCGAAAGGTCGGCCGGAGCACCGATTTGAAGCGTTCCATGTTTGGGAATACGTCCGATCACACGCGCCGGCGCCTGCGTCGCCATGGACACAACTTCGGACAGGGAGAAACCCATACCGAGAAACTTACTCATGACCCAAGGCAGGTAAGGCATCCCAGGGGTATTGCCGGAAAACACATGGACGTCGGAAGAAATCGTGTCCGGCAGAACCCCCTGGGCGATGGCTGCTTCGGCAATCGTGTAGTCAAAGCTGCCGCCGCCGTGTCCAATATCGAAAATGACACCCCGGCGTTTCGCCTCCAGGGCCGCGGGAAGCAACTTGCCATCCTGGACGATGTTGGTTGCCTCGCCATCGATGTTGGGCGCACCCGAAAAACAGTGGGTCAGCACATCTCCGGGTCGAAGTGTATCGAGAATCTTCGACATCAACGCGCGGTCGGATACCCCACCGATATGGCACATGATCTTTGCCGGCACGCCAGAGAGTTCACAGGCCTTAACCGCCCGCTTCAGGGGTTCAAGGCCATGTTTGGCGATCACGTTTTCGCTCATCCTCACCTTGACGCCGAGGATCATGTCGGCATTCTCGGCGACGGCTCGGGCGGTCGCCTCGGGTTGGGCATAGTCGATGTTGTAGAGCTCCGGGACGGGAAAGCCGGCGAGGCCCGCCACTGCAATATGGATGAACGCAAATTGCCGAGTCCGCGAAGCTGGCACGATAAATCGGCGGTAGGCGGCAAAATTGTTAGCTCCAGCATCACCGGCCGACACGACGGTCGTTGTTGCCTGGTGTGCGACCAGTTCGTCGGCTGGAATGCCGATCGCAGAGCCATAGGGAAACGTATGGCAATGGAGATCGATCAGGCCAGGGGTGACCAGCTTGCCGGCCGCGTCAAATACCCGGGCGGCTCGCCCAGGGTCGATCGCGGTTTCGACCGCTCGAATCTGCCCGTAGCGGATACCGATATCGCGCTTGCCCGAAAGTCCCTGACTGGGGTCTAGCACGTTGGCATTTCGAACGAGAAGATCAAACTTCTCCGCGGGATCCAGTGCACCGAGTACAGAGGCGGGTATCGCTCCAAGAGCACACAGGGAAGAGGCGCCTGCAAGCCATTGACGGCGATCGAGTTGGGCCATAGCGTATGTCCTTGATTGGTGGGGTCAAGCAGATCATAAATCTGCGCACAGCGCCCCAAGGCTCAAGTGGGCCTTCATCAGGGTATCTCCGGACTCAGGGGCCGCTGTGTCGCGGCCCCGAGCAAACGCCGCGCTTCAGGCGGTGCCGACCACGCCACCGTCACAAGCAATCGTCTGGCCCACCACATACTCACCCGCGCGCGAGCAAAGGTAAATCGCAAGCCCAGCAATATCCTGAGCCGTACCCACGCGTCCGCTTGGGTTGGATTGGCCCACCTGATCCCAGTCCACGCCCTCGGTCTCGCCGCCAAA
>RFPW01000357.1 GCA_009925965.1 Betaproteobacteria bacterium | reverse complement strand
CCTTGGGGGATTTGTCGCGGGGACGCTCGTGTTCGTGCTTGCCGCCGCAATGGCAGTGCGCTCGTCGGGGTGGTTGCGCTCAGTGATTGGCTTGGCTGGGGGTGATCGCGCCGTCCTGCGGGTGGCGTTGGCGTCCTGGTCGAGACGCAAGGGCGCCTCGATTGCTCAAACTGCAGCATTGGCTGTTGCGCTGATGGCCTTGGTGCTCTTGACGGTGACTCGCGATGATTTGCTTTCGAGCTGGCGCAAAGCAAGCCCGGCCGATGCGCCCAATCGGTTCCTGATCAATATTCAGCCGGATCAGCGCGACGCTGTGCGCGAGACCCTTGAGCGTTCGATGAAAGAAGCGGGGCTAGCGGCCCCTGAGCTTTTCCCGATGGTGCGCGCACGCTTGGTCGCGATTGATGCAAAGCCGATCGTGTCCGAAACATTGGGCGACCGGGCCCGCAGCATGGTCGATAGGGAAATCAATATCAGCTACGCTGAAAATGCGCCTAGCTATAACGAGATGATCGAGGGCCGGGATGTTGCGAAGGGCGGTGGTGCAAAGGGCGCGGCCGAACTGACCGCGGAGGAGGGTCTCGCCAAGGTGCTGGGCCTCAAGCTGGGCTCGCGCCTAACCTTTGACGTCGCGGGCGAACCGCTCGAATTGACGCTGGTGGGTATCCGAAAACTCGCATGGGATTCGATGCGGGTGAATTTCTTTTTGATGGCAAGCCCAGGCGCGATGGTGGAGCGGCCACAAAGCTGGATCACAGCGTTTCGGGAGCCGAGTTTGGAGCAAAAGGTTGATCGGAATTCGGATGGAGCGGTTCAGACCGATATAACGAGTCGCGCCCCGGGAGCGGGCGCCTCGTCAGTCGCTGACTCACTCGTTCGGCGGTTCCCGAACCTCACGGTGTTCGATACCGATAACCTGATCCGGCAGGTCCAGTCGATTCTCGATCGGGTGTCCGCAGCGGTCGAGTTCTTGTTTGCGTTCACTTTGGCGGCGGGCTTGGTCGTATTGGCAGCGGCTCTGGCGGGCAGTCAGGACGAGCGGACCCATGAATCTGCGATCTTGCGCGCGCTCGGGGCTTCGCGGAGCCAATTGGTTCGCGCCCAAGCGGTGGAACTCATGCTAGGCGGCGCAGCCTCCGGGTTATTGGCCTCGCTCGGGGCTGTGTTGCTGGCCTGGCTTCTCGCGCATTCGGTGTTTGATTTTCCGTTCGTGCCGCGCTGGTGGACGATCCCCGCCACGATGGCTGTAGGCGGCCTCGGCTCTCTGATCGTGGGCTGGATTGGGCTACGAAAAGTACTGGCATCACCGCCGATTGAGGCGTTACGAGGGTAGCAGGCGATTCCAGCATGTGAAATGTGACTTTTGTAATGTGAGAGATTTCGCGAGAGTTCCCCGTTCAGATTTTGCATAACAGCGCATTGTTTTCCACAATACGAAAAGCTGGTTGTAAGTCATTCAATTCAAGAATGATTTTTTTATTTCAAAGTTGTAATTTTCCGTGTTGCCCCGCACCATCCGAGCGGTAGTCTATTTAGTAGAAACCCTTCCTATGGTCCCTCGAAAGGAGTCCCGTCGTGACCGCTCGTGAACTCGAAGCACAAAAACTGCAAAAAGACTGGGCCCAGAGCCCGCGTTGGAATGGCATCAAGCGCGGCTACACCGCCGAAGAGGT
>RFPW01000356.1 GCA_009925965.1 Betaproteobacteria bacterium | reverse complement strand
AGCGGCCCATGCCGTCGATACCTTTGAGCGAGTCAATCTGGATCTGATGTACGCATTACCCGGGCAAACTACCGAGACGGCGTTATCCGATCTGGAGCAGGCCTTGTCGTTTGGGTCAGACCATCTTTCGCTCTATCACCTGACGCTTGAGCCGAATACCCTGTTCGCGGCGCGACCGCCCGCTGGCTTGCCCGATGAAGATTCGGCGGACGCAATGGCCCATGCGCTGGAAGCCAGATTGACTCAAGCGGGGTTGCGTCGTTATGAAGTTTCGGCCTGGGCGCGCTCGGGCAAGGAATGTCGGCACAACCTCAATTACTGGGAATTTGGCGACTATTTGGGGATCGGGCCGGGCGCGCATGCCAAGATTTCTTTGCCCGATCGCATCCTGCGTGAGACGCGGCCGCGTCAGCCCCGAGACTGGTTCGCAGCCGTCGAGGCGGGGCAGGTCGTCGAGACCCAGCGGAATTTGTCGGTGGCGGATCTTCCGTTCGAATTCATGCTGAATGCGCTGCGCTTGACCGCCGGGGTGCCTAGCGAACTGTTTGCCGAGCGCGCGGGTTTGCCCTTTCAGTGCCTTTCCGTGGGTCTTGATCGCGCCCTGCAGCGGGGGCTAATCGATCCGGACCCTTCGCGCCTGCGGGCGACCCCGTTAGGCCTACGTTTTCTGAATGATCTCGTCGGGATCTTTTTGGCGGATTGATGGCCATGCATGAGATCGGCGCATGAGGACGGTGTGTGATCTTTCGATGCGAGGTTGATGCCCGGCCTTGGTGCGTAAGTCTTGTGCGCACCAAATATGTGCGCGCGAACGGTCTGGTCAAGCTATGGCGCACCAAAATCAGGATTTTTGCCATTATCGGGAGCGGCATGTTTTTCGCTTCTTGGGGCGCCTACCGCCTTCTTCGGTTTGCGCAGGAGTCCGAAAGACTCGACAATCGCGTTCCGAATAAGCACTTGTGCGGATCCCTTTTTCTGATTTTCCCCTGGAGTAACAGCAACCATGGCAGCCACCGGCGACGACGTTCTCAAGAAGATCGCGGACAACGAAGTTAAATTTGTCGATCTCCGCTTTACCGATACACGCGGCAAGGAGCAGCACGTTTCGGTGCCGTCCACCATGTTTGACGCCGAAAAGTTCACCGAGGGTCACGCCTTCGACGGTTCATCGATTGCAGGCTGGAAAGGAATCGAAGCCTCCGACATGCTCCTGTATCCGGACCCGAACACGGCTCAGATGGACCCGTTCCGCGAGGAGCCCACGCTCAATATCACCTGCGACGTGATCGAGCCCAGCACCGGCAAAGGCTACGACCGCGACCCGCGTTCACTCGCCAAGCGCGCCGAGGCCTATCTCAAGTCCTCCGGAATCGGCGATGCCGCTTATTTCGGACCCGAGCCCGAGTTCTTCATTTTTGACTCGGTGACCTGGAACGTTGACATGTCGGGCAGCTTCGTGAAGATCGCTTCCGAAGAAGCCAGCTGGTCAACCGGACGCGAATTTGAAGGCGGCAACCTCGCCCATCGCCCCCCCGTCAAGGGAGGTTATTTCCCCGTGCCCCCGGTCGATAGCTTCCAGGATATGCGCAGCGAAATGTGCCTGATCCTTGAGCAAATGGGTGTGCCGGTCGAAGTGCATCACCACGAAGTGGCAGGCGCTGGTCAGAACGAAATCGG
>RFPW01000355.1 GCA_009925965.1 Betaproteobacteria bacterium | reverse complement strand
AGGGCACTGGGTTTTGATCGGGTCTGGACAGAACCTGTCCCGATTGATGCCTGGAGACGCGTTGCTGCGCATGCCGATCTCGTCGCACCATACCCCCATCACCTTGCCGTGACCGCTCTCGGTAACAGCATCTCGACGCCAGCCGCCGGACTTCAGGCCGACGTGGCTTACTACGCCAACATGGATGCGCTACGCAAAGACACCAGCGATCGGGCTCGAGGACGCATCGTTTTTATCGATGGCACCTTTGCGCGGACCCAGGACGGTGGAGGGTACGGACCCGCGGTGTCAGCGCGAGTCAATGGTGCGATCGAGGCGGGTAAACGCGGCGCCCTGGCAGTCGTAATTCGCTCGGTCGGAACTGATCAGGACCGCCTGCCCCACACCGGATCAATGCGCTATGACGCCGCGGTAACTCCCCCGATCCCCGCAGCGGCCGTGTCAACGCCCGATGCCGATCTCATTCGCCGCATTGCCACGACCCCAGACCGCTCAACGGGGCAACTCGCCCCCCTGCGGCTGTCGATCAATCTGCAGAATGTTGCGACCCGAAACTTGACCACCCACAACGTCTATGGCGAGATCCGCGGGCAGGAAAAACCAGACGACATCGTCGCCATCGGCGGACATCTGGATTCCTGGGATCTGGGAACTGGGGCAATCGACGACGGCGCTGGCGTCGCTATCACCATGGCGGCCGCCAAGATCATTCTGGATTTTGGTATCCGTCCCAAACGGACCATCCGCGTCATCCTCTTCGGCAACGAAGAGAACGGACTTGATGGCGCCCGCAGTTATGCAAAAAAATATGGTCAGCAGCGTCACCAGCTTGCCTCTGAATCCGATCTCGGCGCAGATCGTGTTTACCGACTGCACACGCGCGTCGATGAGAAGACTCGCCCCTGGTTCAAAGCGATTGCCGACATCATCGCGCCCCTGGGGATCACGTTTGGTGACAACAATGCGACCGGTGGACCAGATTTTGGTCCCTTGACGAATCAGCAGGATCATCCAGTTGCCACGCTTGCGCAGGACGCAACCCGCTATTTTGACATTCACCACACCGCCAACGACACCTTGGACAAGATCAACCCGACTCAGTTAAATCAGAACGTTGCGGCATGGGTCGCCATGGTTTGGCTCGCCTCCCAGGCAGACCTTGATTTCAAGTCAGCCCCAAGAAAAACGCCCTAGGCGCCCGATTCGGCGGGTGCTCCAGTTTGTGCTGGCAGTTCTGATTGCCTTTGAGGAATGGGGTTGGGAACCGCTTCAGGCTTATGTCGCGCGTTTTTCACGTTGGCCACCCTGGCAAAAGCTTGAAGCGAGCATCATGAAATTGCCGCCCTATGCGGCCCTTGCGCTCTTTGCTGCACCGGCGGTGATGTTGTTGCCGCTCAAAATCGCCGCCCTCTGGCTGATCGGTCACGGGCGAGCCTTTCTGGGCGTGCTGGTGATCGTGATCGCCAAAACCATCGGAACTGCAGTGGTCGCCCGACTCCTGACACTCACTCGGCCGCGCTTACTCGAACTATCCTGGTTCGCACATATTTACAATCTTTGGAATCAATGGAAAACGGCTCTACTGGCGCAACTGCATTCCTCATACCCCTGGCGTCTTGCCCGGGTGATTCAACGCGCTCTCCGACGTCTCTGGGCCCAGTGAGATTCTTGGGTGCG
>RFPW01000354.1 GCA_009925965.1 Betaproteobacteria bacterium | reverse complement strand
GGGTCAGGCAAAACCACGCAGCTACCCAAAATCTGTGCCTTGGCTGGACGAGGGCAGACGGGTCGAATCGGCCATACCCAGCCCAGACGGATTGCTGCAGTGACCGTCGCCCAACGGATTGCCGAGGAACTGGGTTCGCCGCCCGGGGAACATGTGGGCTACAAGGTTCGGTTTCAGGATCGCCTTCAACCAGGGGCAACGATCAAACTGATGACCGACGGCATCTTGTTGGCGGAAACGCAGGGTGACCCCTGGCTCCGCGAATACGACACGATCATCGTCGATGAGGCGCATGAACGCAGTTTGAACATCGACTTCTTGCTCGGATACCTCAAACGCCTTGTTGAACGTCGTGATGATTTTCGGCTCGTCATCACTTCTGCAACGATCGACGCGCAGCGATTTGCGGCGCATTTTGGTGCGCCGGGCCAACCGGCCCCGGTGATTGAGGTTTCGGGGCGATTGTTCCCGGTCGAGATCCGGTGGCGTCCACCTGAGGTGGTGGCTGATCAGGATTCGGTTGAATTGCCCGAAGCGATTGGTCAGGCAATTGACGAAGTCTGGCGCGAGCGCCCGGGTGATGTGCTGGTGTTCTTGCCCGGTGAGCGCGAGATTCGTGAGGTCGAGACCCACCTTCGCAGGCATCCACCGGGCCCGCCGTCGCAGCGCCAGGCGATGGAGATATTGCCGTTGTTCTCGAGGCTGGCCGCCGGCGACCAGATGAAAGTCTTTGGTTCTGATGGGGGCCATGGGCGAAGAATCGTGTTGGCCACCAACGTGGCAGAAACCTCGGTGACGGTCCCAGGAATTCGCTATGTGATTGATCCTGGGCAGGCGCGTGTCAAACGCTATCGTTATCGCGGCAAGGTCGAGCAGTTGCAAGTCGAGGGCATCTCGCGAGCGGCGGCCAATCAGCGCGCGGGTCGCTGTGGCCGAGTTGCCGATGGTGTTTGCGTGCGTCTTTATGGAGCCGACGAGTTCGAGCGACGCCCGGCCTTCACCGATCCCGAAATTCTTCGCTCCTCGCTCGCTGGCGTCATCCTGCGAATGATGGCGCTGGGCCTTGCAGACGGGGTCGACGCAGTTGAAGCCTTCCCATTCCTGGATGCACCGCCACGGCGGGCGATCGTCGATGGTCAGGCGTTGTTGCTTGAGTTGGGGGCGCTCGATGACGAGGGTCGCTTGACCGACACGGGCCGCACCCTCGCGCGTTTGCCGCTGGATCCGCGGGTCGCCCGGATGCTTCTGGGCGGTCGTGCGACTGGGGCCTTGCGCGAGATCCTGATTGTTGCCAGTGCATTGTCGGTGCAAGACCCCCGTGAGCGCCCGGCCGAGGCGGCCCAGGCGGCCGATGAAGCGCAAAAGCCATTCGCAGATGAGCGTAGCGATTTTGTCGGTTGGATCAAGCTTTGGGACTGGATTCAGGGTCTGGCTAATGGCGGTCTCAGTCAACGCAAGCGCGAGCAGGTGCTGCGCTCGAAGTTTCTGAACCCGCGTCGGGTACGTGAATGGGTCGATATCCACCAACAACTGCAAACTGCGATCGCCGATCTCGGTTGGCAAGAGAACACGGTTGCGGCCTCCTACCAAGCGCTTCACGAGGCCCTGCTTGCGGGTCTCCTGGGTAATGTCGGCAACAAGGCCGGAGATGAAGCTCATTACCTCGGGACGCATGCGGT
>RFPW01000353.1 GCA_009925965.1 Betaproteobacteria bacterium | reverse complement strand
CGGTCACTCAATGGCAAATAGAGGGCCAGTCGGGTGGCGATTCGGATGGCGATTCGGGTGACGAGCCAGTTGAAACCACCAAACAGAAGTTGGAGGCCGCTCGTCGCTATGCGGCCTGGGCAGTGCATACCGAAGCTGGCCAGCGCTGGCACGCGAATGGCCGATTGTTTCGCATGCCGCGACCTCGATCGGCCCCGCCTGAGCTGGCCCAAAGTCAGCCTGAATCCGAGCACGCGCGCGACGGATTTGACCTGACCGACGACGGCGGTCCCGCGCTGGCCGCGCTCGACGAGGCCCGCTACTGCCTGCACTGTCACAAGCAGGGCAATGACAGTTGCGCCCACGGCCTCGAGGGGCCCAAAGTCGTCCCAAGAGTTGTTCCAATACAGCCCCTCGCGCCGCTTCAATCGGCCAGCCGGATCAGGTCAGACCCGCTCGCTGGATGTCCGCTCGAAGAACGAATCAGCGAGTTCTTGTTCGCACGGACTCAGGGGCTACCGGTGACGGCGCTCGCGCTGATCATGATTGAGAACCCGTTTTGCGCGGCAACGGGTCATCGTATTTGCAATGACTGTTCCAAGGCGTGTGTCTTTCAGCAGCAAACGCCGGTCGATATTCCGCGCGCCGAAACGCGGACTCTTCGCGATGTGCTCGAACTGCCGTGGGGGTTCGAGATCTACTCGCTCCTGACACGATGGAATCCGCTGAATCTCAAGCGACCACTGCCGCGCCCGCCAACCGGACACAAAGTGCTCGTTGCGGGTCTCGGTCCGGCGGGTTTCACTCTGGCCCATCATCTGATGCAGGACGGCCATGCCGTGTTTGCCATTGATGGGCTCAAGATTGAGCCGCTCGAACCCGCGCTTGTATTTCAGCCCATCGTCGAGATTGAGTCACTGATCGAACCGCTTTCCAAGCGGATACCACGCGGATTTGGTGGCGTTGCCGAATACGGAATCACCGTCCGCTGGGATAAGAATTTCCTGACTCTAATTCGACTCTTATTGGAGCGTCGTGAGGCATTCGCTTTGGCCGGAGGCGTTCGCCTCGGTGGCACGCTCACGCTCGATGATGCTTTCGCGATGGGGTTTGACCATGTCGCGCTGGCTACGGGGGCTGGCGCGCCAGCGATGATTGATATCCCCGGCGGATTGGCCCGGGGTGTTCGGACCGCGAGCGATTTCCTGATGGGGTTGCAATCGACCGGCGCTGCCCGGCGCGACTCCGTCGCAAACCTTCAGATTCGAATGCCCGTGGTCGTCATCGGGGGTGGCCTGACGGCAATTGATACCGCCACCGAAGCGGGTGCGTACTACCTCCTACATGTTGAACGATTCCTCGATCGAGAAGAATCGATCACCGCATCGATCAACGCATCATTCACGGGATCAGTCTCAGCGCCTGAACGATCTGCAGAAGATCGGTTGATCGCTGAAGAGTTGATCGCGCATGGCCGCGCCGTCCGTGCCGAACGCGCCGCAGCCGCTGCGAGTGGGCGGCGACCCAATTTCGGGCCATTGCTGGCGGCCTGGGGTGGCGTCACGGTGGTCTATCGTCGTTCGTTGGTCGAAAGTCCAGCCTACCGTCTCAACCCGGAAGAACTTGAAAGTGCGCTCAATGAGGGGGTCAAGTTCATCGAAAACCAGGCCCCGACCGAGATCGAAACCGACGAGTACGGTG
>RFPW01000352.1 GCA_009925965.1 Betaproteobacteria bacterium | reverse complement strand
GGGGCGCGACTATCTTTTGAGCGATACGCCAAGCGCAGCCGATCTGGCTTGCTGGCAAACGACCTGGCTCCTGCGCAAGAATTGTCCTCCCGAGGTTGACGATCTCTTGGGGTTGGCCCCCCTCGCACCTTGGTACGACCGAATCGTTGCCCTGGGCCACGACAGCTCGACTCCAATGACCTCCGAGGAAGCCTTTGAGATCGCCCGCGCCTCGACGCCGGCGCCAGTGGACCACATTGGCCCCAACTCGGATCTCGGTGGACTCAAGCCTGGCGATCGGGTGCAGGTGACCCCGGACGACAACGCCCGCATTGCCGTGCAGGGCGACTTGGTCGCTGCGAGCGAGGACGAAGTGATTGTTCACTTGCGGGATCCTCAAGCCGGAGATCTCCATGTGCACTTCCCGCGACTTGGTTTTGAAGTCTTTCCAGTTTAAATTATCATGACAACAATTGAATTAAATAAAGATTATTTTCAGGCCTTTCTGAAGCGCGATACAGAGTGGATGCGGCGACATATTGCGCCGGATTTCGTCCGCCACGATCCCGGTCTGCCCTTCGAAGTCCGGGGTCCAGAGGGGGTCGCACAGCTGCATGACGCCCTGCTGCCGGCTTTCCCGGATATGCAATTGCCCCTCGAGGATTTTGTTGCCGAGGGCGAGAAGGTCTTGGTTCGATTGCGGGTGCAAGCGACCCATACAGGTCCGTTTGGAGACATGGCGGCGACCGGTCGCCGGATCGATATCGGCGTTCTCGATCTCTTCCAGATTCGGGACGGGGTGCTGATCGAGCATTGGGCCTTGCTCGACAACCTGGGAATGCTTAAACAGCTTGGCGCGATTGCCTGAGGTGGCTCCGATGCAACTCCTTGCGAATACCACCTCACCCTACGTTCGGATTGCGCGTATCAGCCTGATCGAGAAAGGCCTGGATATCTCCCCAACGCTTGTCGATGCCTGGGCGGACGATCCAAGGTTGCTTCAGGCCAATGCGGCGAGCCGCGTTCCAACCCTCATTTTGGAGAACGGAACTGCCCTGACCGAGAGTCTGTTGATCGTGCAGTGGCTCGAGCAGACCCGGACATTACCGGTTTACGAGAGTTTGATCGGATCGGATGCAGGCGGGGTGTTGTCCCGCGCCGGCATTGCATTAGGCGTGATTGATGCCGCGGTGCACACCATCATCACACGCAAGGTGACGGCCCCCGTTTTGTTCGACGAAACACCTGTTGGTTTGCGTCGCCGACGCACCATGGTCGAGGGGATGCAGCGGCTCGAGACGATCGCTACGCAAGGTTTGATGGCCGCCGATGGCATTCCGCGGCTTGACGCCATTGCGGCGGTGACTGCGTTCGACTATCTGGATTTCCGCTTTGCTGGAGAATCCTGGATGCCGTCGTTGCCCCACCTCGCTTCGGTGAGCTTACGCTTGCGAGATCGTCGCTCTTTCGCTGAAACGATGCCCTATACGCCAGGTTGATGGGCGCAGGCTTCGAGGTGGTCCAGTAGCAGCGCGAGGGGCGATCCTGGCGCCGGTTCGGCTCTGACCACCAGGGACATTTGGCGGAAGGCCCAGGGATCATTAAGCGGTAGGATTCGCAAGGTCATTGCGGCTGCAAAGCTGTGGGCCGCTGCCAGGGGCAAGATTCCGATACCCAGCCGGGCTTCAACCGCTCGGCAAACCGATTCGAAGCTGCGCACCTG
>RFPW01000351.1 GCA_009925965.1 Betaproteobacteria bacterium | reverse complement strand
CCGACCCTAGCGAGACCAGACGCCAGACCGATGTGCTGGCTGAACTCATTGGCGCTGAATTCTGTGCCGGCCACGAATGCGCGCTTCGCGGCGCCCTTGCCGAATTAAGCGAACCCGCTAGCGAAGACAAGGCCCCACCCAATGCCAAGGCGGCGCGCCAAGCCGACCCCAGACGCGATCGTCAGGCTCTGGACCTTCTGCTCAGTGTCGCTGATGATTTCGCCTGCCGAGCCCAGTGCCCCAGTTGCGAGCCCAATGAGCGTCGTCGCCCCATGCGCGCCGTGTATGCATTCCCGATGGCCATTTCAGGTCCTTTTCACTATCGCATTAACGACGAGGCCCGCCTTGAATTGACTCAGTCGCTGACGTCAGCACTGCTCCCCTCTAAGTCGTCACCCCCGCCACGCGAACCTTTGGGCCAACAACCAGGACTGCTCGTTCTGCCAGGGCTCGTCACTGCCCGAACGCTAACGGGCCTGCGCTGGTTACCGATGTTGCACCTGATCCAGGCCGTGGCGGACGGCGTCAATGTGCTTGAACAGATCGCTGGTGCTGGGTCCGAGCCTTCTCCCAATGCGGGACCATGGGAATTACGCTTTCTAATGATGGTGCTTGATCAACCCGCTCAAACCCCAAAACATGGGGGGGCAAGCCCATCGCTTGAGCAACTCCGGGGCCGCCTCGAACCCATCCTTAGGCGCCAACTTCGGGTTCCCGTCGAATTGCTCGATATCCCGCGTATTGCGTTCGTCTCGCTTCAAAGTGGCGTGATCTGCTGGCTTGTTCGAAATCTTGCGGAGCGACGCGATCGCCTGATTGCAGCAGGTCGAAAGGCCGACGAACTCCAGGCACGCACCGCCACGGCGCTGACGCCTCGCGGAGGCCTGCGCGTCGAAATACTCGATGACGACGGCATCACACTCGCCGATACCGAGTTCCCCACCGACGGCATCGAACAACCCCAGGAACTGATCGCCTTGATGGGGTCTGGACTACGGTCACTGGGTTTCAGACTGGCACAGCAAACGACCCCGCATCACTAAAAATCAGGCGCGGGCTTCCAGGGCCGCGACCGCCGGAAGAGTCCGCCCCTCCAGAAATTCAAGAAATGCGCCCCCGCCCGTAGAGATGTATCCCACCTGGCGAGAGATCCCAAACTTTGCAATCGCCGCGAGGGTGTCTCCCCCTCCCGCAATCGAAAACGCGGTCGAATGCGCAATTGCCGCCGCCAACAAACGAGTACCCCCAGCGAACTGATCGTATTCAAAGACCCCGAGCGGACCATTCCAGACAATCGTCCCGGCTTCAGCAACCATTTGCGCGAGACGCACGGTCGATTTAGGTCCGATATCCAAAATCCGGTCCTGAGGTCCAACCTGCTCGACCAGCACATGCTTCGCGGGCGCCTCTGCCGAAAACTCCTGAGCAACCACGACATCCACCGGAAGCGGGACATCGGCACCGCGGGCTTTCATTTCGTCCATGATGGCGCGCGCCTCGCCCACCAGATCAGGTTCCGCCAATGAGCGACCGATGTTGACGCCCTGCGCCAGCAAAAAGGTATTCGCGATGCCACCACCGACGATTAACTGATCGACCTGTCGTGACAGGGTGCGCAGCAGAGTGAGTTTGGTTGACACCTTACTGCCCGCCACGATGGCAACCATTGGCTTGGCGGGCATCGACAATGCACGCCCCAGAGC
>RFPW01000036.1 GCA_009925965.1 Betaproteobacteria bacterium | reverse complement strand
GTCTTCGCCCTTCGCAACGCCGACCAGGAGTCCGACATCAAGTCCCAACTCTTCAAATACAGCGCGCGAAGCATTGAGCTGATGCTTGCCACCGTCAATGAGCACGAGATCAGGCAGCCGATGCCGGTCGTTGCGGGGCGCATCGGTTTGCGACCCATAACGACGGGTCAACACTTGGCGCATCGCCGCAACATCATCACCAGGCGTGATCCCCGTGATGTTGAATCGTCGGTATTGGCTGCTGACCATCGCGTGATTTTCATAGACCACACACGAGGCCTGGGTCGCTTCGCCCATGGTGTGGCTAATATCAAAACACTCGATCCGAAAACGATCAAAGGCATCGTCTTCAAGGTCAGAGTCGAGGCCCAAAGCCTCTAACAGTCGGCGGGTTCTGGCGCGCGCGGATCCGTCTTCAGCGAGGAGACGGGCGAGAGCAATGTCCGCGTTCTGCTGACAAGATTCCAGCCAGCGGCGGCGGTTCTCGTGCGGTTGCCGCACCCAGGTGATCGGGTGCTCAGATTGCTGCTCAAGAGCCACCTGTGCCTCTTCAGGAATCGGCGTCGCGCAAACGATGACTGCAGGCGCCGGCGCCACAAGATAATGTTGCGATACAAAGGCAGTCACGATTTCGGCCAGATCCCATGCTTGTTCCACCCCTTGGGCTTGTGAAGGAAAATGGGGGCGATCGCCGAGATGGCGTCCGCCACGAACCATGGCCAGATTCACGCAGACGCGTCCGCCCTGGATCGCCACCGCAATCACGTCCGCATCAACCTCTCCGCCGGTGTCGACCGACTGTTGCTGCAAAATCCGCCCGAGCGACGTCATCCGGTTTCGATAGATTGCGGCTTCCTCAAATCGCAGATCCTCTGCAGCTTCCAACATGGCGGATTCAAATTCGGCCATCAGAGCACCGTGTTCGCCACGCAGAAACCGACTGGCCTGAACGACATCGGCCCGATAAGCCTCGGGCTCAATCGCCCCAACGCACGGCGCGCTGCACCGGTCGATCTGTGCCAACAGGCAAGGACGGCTGCGGTTAACGAAAACCGTGTCCTCGCAGCTGCGCAACCGAAACACCTTCTGCAGGACCTGGATACTTTCTTTAACCGACCAAGCGTTTGGGTAGGGGCCGAAATACTGTCCATCACGATCAACCCCACCGCGGTAATACGCTAGTCGAGGCCATTGGTGGCCACTGAGTTTGACGTAAGGGTAGGACTTGTCGTCACGAAAAAGAATGTTGTAGCGCGGCTTATTCGTCTTGATCAGATTGTTCTCAAGCAATAAAGCTTCAGCTTCACTTCGCGTGATCGTTGTCTCGAGCCATGCAATCTGCGACACCATCAGCCCAATACGGGGGCTCGCATGGGTCTTTTGAAAATAACTGGACACGCGTTTTTTGAGGTCGCGGGCCTTACCGACGTAGAGCAGGGCCCCGTCGGCCGCATGCATCCGGTACACACCGGGTAGATGGGGCAAGGACGACAGGTAGGCACGCAGATCCAGCTGGGTCGCTGCTCTGGCGGTCGCCCCATCATCGGAAGCCACCGCATCGGAAGCCACCGCTTTTGCCCCGGATTCAGTCACCCTGCCCCACAAGCAACTGTTGCAAACGTTCGCGGACCTGATTGAGTAAGGCGTCGCTGGGGGGTGGCCCCACGGGCGCGAGGCTTGCAATCCGCCGCGAAGACTCGGGATTGTTCTGGATCGAATCGCAGGCGATGACGCGCTGAGACTGTTCGGGTGCATTACAAACTAGGATCATGTCGCACCCGGCCGTTATCGCTGAGAGCGCCCGTTCCTCAATGGAACCCATGCTCACCGCACCCGCCATGCTCAGGTCATCGCTAAAAATGACCCCATCAAACTGAAATCGTTCACGGAGAACCGTTTGCAACCATAGGGGCGAAAATGTGGCCGGACGAGCGTCGACGCTGGGGTACACGACATGCGCGGTCATGACGGACGCCAACGCAGGAGAACCAAACGCTTTGAAAGCCTCGCCATCCTGCGCCAGGATCGCGTCCAGCGATCTGTCGTCGACCGGGAGCTCGTGATGCGAGTCGGCGCGAGTCCAGCCATGCCCGGGGAAATGCTTCCCGCAATTTCGCATCCCCGCCAACAGGAGGCCATGGGACAGCGCACGCGCGAGCGCCGTCACCACAGCAGGGTCGGCATGAAAGGCCCGATCGCCAATGACGCCGCTTTCACCCCAATCCAGATCGAGGACCGGTGTGAAGCTGAAATCAACGCCATCGCGACGTAACTCTCCGCCCAGCACGAAGCCAGCATCGGTCGCGGCGGCCAAAGCCAGCGCAGGGCTCTGGTCCCAAATCGCCCCAAACCGTCGCATCGGGGGAAGATGAAAGTACCCCTCGCGAAAACGTTGAACCCGCCCTCCTTCATGATCCACCGCAATCAGCAGAGGAGGTAACGGCGGTTCGCGTAGTGCATGCAGTTCGGCTGTGAGCGAACCCAATTGAGCTCGATTGGCAAAGTTTCGAGCAAACAGGATGACCCCTCCCACCTTGGGATCACGCAGGCGTGATCGCTCGCCGTCAGTCAGGGTCAGGCCAGCGATATCGGCCATGACGGGCCCATACGGTGCGCTCGAGGCTAACGGGGTTACGAGCGATGTCATGTCGGGATCCTCCTCAATCACTACAAACGCAATAGCGGCATCGAACTCATCGGAAAGTGAAACGTGGAAGCGGTATCGATGGTGCCGCATCCACGATGCGAGCGCTTTGCGAGGAACAGCAATCGGTTTGCCCGCGGCGTCATTGAGAATCTGCAATGACAACAAGGTCATCGGACCCCGAAGTCCCGTTCCCAATGCCTTTGAAAAGGCCTCCTTGCCAGCAAATCGCTTGGCGAGATAGTCAACCGCACGTCGATGCCCATGCTGCGAACCACCGCGCGCACGGCGCCGAAAATATTCCCGCAACTCGTCAGGCCCCAGAATGCGGCGCACGAAGCGATCGCCCCAACGCTGGACAAGCGAATCGATCCGGGCAATACGGACGATATCGGTGCCAATCCCCCGAATCATTACCCGACGAAACCCTGCGCTTCACGCATCAGGCGCTTCATCTCCCGAACGGCTTCTCTGAGCCCAACAAAAACCGCTCGCGAGACGATTGCATGGCCGATATGCAACTCGCGAACGCCGGCCAGGCAGGCAACCGGCTGCACATTGAAGTAATTGAGCGCATGGCCCGCATTGAATCGCATGCCGCTATCCCGAATCGCTTGGCCAGCAAGTCGGACCTTCTCGAGCTCAGCCGCCACCGGCAATCGCTCGGGATCTCGACCCTGAGCGTGAAAGGTATGCGCGTAGGGACCGGTATGAACCTCACAGACCTGGGCTCCGACCCGAGCAGCCGCCTCGACTTGCCGGGGGTCTGCGTCGATAAACACACTGGTCATGATGCCAGCCTCGGCGAGTTCGCCGATGGCTCGACGAATCCGTTCACCGCCAGCCGCCAACTCTCCTGCGATATCCAGGCCACCCTCAGTCGTTACCTCATGGCGGCCCTCCGGCACGAGCATCGCCATCTCGGGCTTGAGGGAGCGCGCAATCCCAACCATCTCGTCAGTAGCGGCCATCTCGAGATTGAGCTTAATGTGCGTGAGGTCGCGCAAACGGCGCACATCCTCATCCTGAATATGGCGGCGATCCTCGCGCAGATGGACGGTAATGCCGTCAGCGCCACCGAGATGGGCCTCGACCGCAGCCCAAACGGGATCGGGCTCATAGGTTCTTCGAGCCTGCCTCACCGTCGCGACGTGATCGATATTGACACCCAGTTCAATCATGGCAATCCGTACTCAACATAAAAGAATCAATCATAGTCGTTGCAAATCAAGCAGAATTTGTCGGGTCGCAAGTGGACGCCCCTCAAGCCGCACATTGAGCATCATGCGGGTCAGGGACTTCATCTGGGCGAGCAACTGAGGGTCATCAAAAACGCCACTCGCGAGTGCGCATAAGGTCGCACCAGCAAACCCCTGCATACCCGCACGGCGGTCTTCAGGGTCAGCCAAACCCGCCTGGACAACCCAACCCCTGACCGGATCAAATCCATACATCACGGTCGGGTCGATCGCCCTGCCATCGGCGTCTCGAGCCAGATCTGCGCCATACCCAATTTTCTCGAGCAATGATCGCTCAAAACGTCTCAGAGTCGGCTCGATGGCCATCTCGTGGCCCAGGGCGCCAACCGCCTCCAGATAGGCATCAAAGAGTTCAGGGTGCGGATCTTCACGGGGCAGCAGGCGCACCAGGAGTTCGTTCAAATAGAACGACGAAAGTAGCGCAGAGCCCTGCGGCATTGGCAATCCACCGACCCAATCGACTGCCATCAGTGTTCGCAATTCACCTCGCCCACTCCAGCCAACAGTGAGTGGCTGGAACGCCAGCAACACGGCGCGCATGGCAGATCGGGGGCGCTTTGCGCCACGTGCAATCACCGGAACCCGCCCATAACTCCGACTGAATAGCTCCACCACCAGACTGGTCTCGCGCCAAGGGGTGCTGTGCAACACAAAAGCCGGCTCATTTCGCACCGGGCGACTCGAGCCCATCGCCTCCGCCGCGGCTGCCCCAATCGACAGACTACTCGTAGCCATAGGCCCGCAATGATTGCTCGGTATCCGCCCAACCACCCTTGACCTTTACCCAGACCTCAAGGTGAACCTTGGAACCAAACAAGCGTTCGAGATCGGTCCGTGCTTCACTGCCGATCCTTTTCATCCGCTCGCCGCCGGCACCTAACAGGATGGGCCGGTGAGCGTCCCGTTCGACAAGAATCGTTGCCCGGATTCGACGCAAGTTCGGCAATTCGTCGAACTGATCAATCACAACCGTCGTGGTGTACGGGAGTTCATCGCCAACCAGACGAAACACCTTCTCGCGGAGGGCCTCAGAGGCAAGAAAACGTTCGCTCCGGTCGGTAATCGCGTCCGGCTCGTACAACGGCGGCCCCGGCGGAAGCAAGCGCACACACTCCTCGATCAAAGCGTCGAGCTGAGTCCCCCGCTGCGCGCTGATAGGAACAACGGCTGCAAATTCGCGTAGCTGCCGCACGCGATCAACCAGTGGCAACAAGGCCGAGCGCTCTCCCGCCGCATCGGTCTTATTCAGAACAAGGATGACCCGGCGGTCATCGGGAATGAGCTTCAATACGCGCTCGTCCGCCAGAGTCCAGCCGGCTGGTGCATCAATCACCAACATAACCGCATCTGCATCGCTCAGAACCTGACGAACCGTTCGATTAAGGACCTGATTGAGCGCACCGACATGGCGAGTCTGAAATCCTGGTGTATCCAGAAATGCCAGTTGCGCGTGCTCTTGCGTCAAGACGCCAACAATTCGGTGTCGGGTCGTTTGAGCCTTAGCGGAGGTGATGCTGACCTTCGAGCCAATCAATCGATTGAGGAGCGTCGACTTACCCACGTTCGGTCGCCCGACGATGGCGACCGTGCCGCTCCGATAGTCTGGGCCCGTTGGTTCCGCGTTCACGTCAAGTTGCCCTGTTCAGTTGTTGTAGTGCTTGTCCGGCGGCACCCTGTTCGGCCGCACGCCGACTCGAACCCATCGCGACCACCGAAATCTGGAGGGCTGCAACCTCGCAGGCGACTTCGAATTGCTGCTCATGAGCGGCCCCCCGGGTCGCCAACACTCGATAAACGGGCAAAGCGATGCGCCGCGACTGCAACATCTCCTGTAGTCGAGTCTTGGGGTCACGATCCTCCGCCTTCGGATCCAGGCCCGCGATCGCCTCCTGCATCAGAGAACTAACAACCTGGCGTGCCGCGTGAAAACCCGCATCGAGAAAAACCGCCCCCACCAAGGCCTCAAGGGTGTCTGCCAGGATCGATGGGCGCCGAAAACCACCGCTTTTCAACTCGCCCTCTCCAAGCAACAGATGGTCTGATATTCCCAGTTGTTGAGCGATCGCGGCCAGCGACTCTTGGCGCACCAAACGAGCGCGTAAGCGGGACAACCCGCCCTCATCGACCCTCGGAAAGGATTCATAGAGCAGTACGGCTACGACACAATTCAGAATCCCGTCTCCCAGGAATTCCAGCCGCTCGTTGTCAGCGCCGCCGTGGCTTCGGTGCGTCAGGGCTTGACGCAACAACTGCGGATCCGTGAACGCATGGCCCAATCGCCGTGCGAGGATCTGCGGATCGATCATCGCAGACGCGTCACTTAAACGCCCCGATTCGGCCCCAATCGCTGAAATTCATCCATACGAAGAACGCGCGGCCGACAATGTTCTTTTCGGGTACAAAACCCCAGAACCGACTGTCAAGCGAGTTGTCGCGATTGTCGCCCATCATAAAAAAGTGTCCCGCCGGAACGGTGCAGCGAACCCCCGCAGAGGTGTACTCACACTGATCGCGAAACGGGAAATCTCCGATCGGCGAGATGAACGAGGGCTTATCGAAATCCGTCAGAAACCGATGATCGATATCCCCCAGTTTTTCGGCAGACTGACGGGCGTAACTTAAGCGTTCTGAGTCGTAAAACTCGCCAGCCTGAGAAACTGTCACTTCGACATCGTTAATCTTGAGACGCTTGTGTTCGTAAGCGACCTTGTCACCCGGCAGGCCCACGACCCGCTTAATGTAGTCAACGGAAGGGTCTGCGGGGAATCGAAACACCATGACGTCGCCCCTCTTTGGCGAACCCACATCAATCATTTTTGTGTGGATAACGGGCAGTCTGAGGCCGTACGTGAACTTGTTAACGAGTATGAGATCGCCGACGAGGAGGGTCGGGATCATCGAGCCAGACGGAATCTTGAATGGTTCGACGATAAACGAGCGAACGAAAAACACCACGGCAATGACCGGGAATAATCCGGCGGTGTATTCAAGCCACCAGGGTTGGGTCGTGACTCCGAGACGAAGCCGGGCCGGTGCCCAAAGAAATTTCTCGAGAATCCAGAAACTGAAAGTGAACAGCAACAGGCAAAAAAGAATCAGAGCAAAATTCATACGATTAGGAAGTTCGAGCGATCAGCGGTCCGTAACCTGGAGGACGGCAAGAAAGGCCTCCTGCGGGATTTCCACATTTCCGACCTGCTTCATGCGCCGCTTGCCAGCCTTCTGTTTTTCAAGGAGTTTTTTCTTTCGCGAAATATCGCCGCCGTAACACTTCGCCAGCACATTCTTGCGCATGGCCTTGATGTTTTCGCGCGCAATAATATTCGCCCCAATCGCGGCCTGGACCGCGACATCGTACATTTGCCGGGGGATCAACTCACGCAGGCGCGCAGCAACCTCACGCCCACGAAAGGCCGAATTGCTGCGATGAACAATCACACTTAGAGCATCGACTTTGTCGCCATTGACCAAAAGATCCATCTTGACGACGTCGGCGGAGCGATATTCGAGGAATTCGTAATCCATCGAGGCGTAGCCGCGCGAAACGCTTTTGAGTCGATCAAAAAAATCGAGCACGATCTCATTCATTGGAAGGTCGTACGTGAGATGAACTTGGCGGCCGTGATACGCAAGGTTCTTTTGAACACCGCGCTTCCCCGTACACAGGGTAATCACCGCACCAACGTACTCCTGGGGAGTGAAGACCTTCACCTCTACGATTGGCTCTCGAATCTCTTCAATTTTGGCAGGATCCGGCAACTTGGCTGGATTTTCGACCTGAATGACCGAACCGTCGCGCATCAACACTTCATAGACCACGGTGGGCGCGGTCGTAATCAGTTCCATGTTGAATTCGCGTTCTAACCGTTCTTGCACAATATCCATGTGCAAGAGACCAAGGAACCCGCAGCGAAATCCAAATCCCAAGGCCTGTGACACTTCTGGCTCGAACTGGAGTGCGGCATCATTGAGTTGAAGCTTTTCAAGCGACTCGCGCAGCGCTTCGAACTGGTTGGATTCCACCGGATAGAGTCCGGCAAACACCGACGGCTTGATTTCCTTAAAACCGGGCAACGCCTCCGTCGCGCCGTGTTTCTCGGTCGTAATTGTATCTCCGACCCTGGCGGACTTGAGTTCCTTGATACCCGCAATCACGAAGCCCACTTCGCCAGCTGACAACTGCTCGCGGGCGACACTTTTGGGCGTAAAGAACCCGACTTGCTCGGTCAGGTGCAACGCACCCGTTGCCATCATTCGAATCCGGTCCTTGGGGCGGAGGACGCCGTTGAGGACCCGCACCAACATCACCACCCCAACATAATTGTCGAACCAGGAGTCGATCACGAGCGCCTGCAACGGTGCGTCGGGGTTGCCTTTGGGTGGCGGAATTCGGGCGATCACGGCTTCAAGAATCTCGTCGATTCCCATGCCAGTCTTGGCGCTTGCAGCAATGGCATCCGTCGCGTCGAGCCCGATGACATCCTCGATTTCCTCTCGGGCTCGGTCGGGGTCAGCCTGAGGCAGATCCATCTTATTCAAGACCGGAACGACTTCGACGCCCAGATCCAGAGCCGTGTAACAGTTGGCGACGGTCTGGGCCTCGACGCCTTGGGAGGCATCGACCACCAATAGCGCACCCTCGCAAGCCGAGAGCGACCGGCTGACCTCATACGAAAAGTCGACGTGACCGGGCGTGTCGATCAGGTTGAGTGCGTAGACGTGTCCGTCACGTGCCTTGTAACGCAGCGCAGCGGTCTGCGCCTTGATCGTGATCCCACGCTCTTTCTCGAGATCCATGGAGTCAAGTACCTGCTCCTGCATCTCCCGGTCGCTCAGACCGCCACAGCGCTGGATCAGTCGGTCAGCGAGCGTCGACTTGCCATGGTCGATGTGGGCGATGATGGAAAAATTGCGAATCCGTTGCATGGAATTCGACCGGTTGGGGCCGATGGGGGCGGCCGCAGGCCAATCAGTCATTCTAGCTGATTGACCTGCATGAAAGGCTTGCGTTCGCCCCTCTCCCGATCAGCGCGCCTGCGGGCGGATTGGCACAAACTGGGCGCTATCACCCCTGCGAACCAATAAAACGTGCGCACGCGACCGGTCGAGCTTGGCCGCCAACTCGTTAAACTGCTTTGATCCGGTGATGTCGATATTGTCAAGAGCGAGCAGTACATCCCCGGTTTGGATCCCTGCTCGTGCGGCTGCGCCTTCCGCACCGTCGACCAGTACGCCGCCCTTGATTCTTAGCTGGGTCCGGCGCTCTTCGTTGAGATCAGAAACGATGAGGCCGAGGGCATTGGCCGTGACGGCTGGTGCGGCCCGCTCACCGGGTTTGCGCTCGGATGTCTTGGTCGATCGGTCGGCTTCCAGTTCAGCAACGGTAACCTGGACGTCGCGCATCTGGCCCTTGTGCCAGACCTGAAGTGTCACCTTCGTTCCGGGCTTTGTTGCACCCACCAGGCGCGGCAAATCCGTCGACTTCTCGATCGCTTTACCTTCAAAGCGGAGAATAATGTCGCCCACTTCGAGCCCTGCCTTGTCTGCTGGACCCGTCGGATCCACTGACCGCACAAGGGCTCCACTGGCCTTGGACAAACCAAGTGGTTCGGCCACGTCTTTGGTCACCTCCGTAATGCCAACCCCGATGCGACCCCGTACGACCCGCCCAGTGGTCCGCAACTGATCGGTCACCCCGATGGCTTCATCAATTGGGATGGCGAACGAAATCCCCATGAAGCCGCCCGTGCGGCTATAAATCTGCGAGTTGATGCCGACGACTTCACCCCGCAAATTGAGGAGCGGGCCACCGGAATTGCCGGGATTGATCGCAACGTCGGTTTGAATGAACGGCAGGTAATCACCCGTATCCCGGCCCTTGGCCGAGACAATGCCTGCAGTGACGGTATTTTCAAGACCAAAGGGCGATCCGATGGCGGCAACCCACTCACCCACCTTAAGGCGGCTGGAATCACCGATCTTCACAACTGGCAGGTGGTGGCCTTCGATCTTGACCAGCGCCACGTCTGTACGCGCATCGGCACCAATCAGCTTGGCTTTGAATTCACGCTTGTCGGTCATGGTGACGGTGATTTCTTCCGCCCCATCGACAACGTGCGCGTTGGTCATGATGTAGCCGTCGGCACTCAAGATGAAGCCGGACCCCACGCCACGCTGGACGGGACCATCCCCACGCCCCCTTGGGGTTTGCCCCGGGCGTTGCGGCATCTGTCCTGGCGGGAAGAACCGCTTGAAGAATTCATAGAACTGATCGTTCTCGTCAGGATCGCCACCCTGAGGCCCCGACTGGCGCGCGCGCTCCGCCGTACGAATGTTGACGACAGCAGGCCCGGCCTTTTCAACCAGCTCGGTGAAATCCGGCAACATGATGACCGGGGCCGCTGGTGACGCGGTTGGAGCAGGCGTGCCGGCGGATGAGGGGGGCGCTGGCGCCGCAACAGATGGCTGAGCCGTCGCGGTGATCGCGGAACCAAACACCAAAGCCAGCGCAAGCAGCGTATGCCGTGATCGAGGGAGGATTCGTGTCATGAGAGGGATCCTGTAGAAACCTACTGAAGATGGGGCCTGATTGAAATAAAACAAGGATCCCTGACACTCATCAGAAGGATTTTCTTGCCCGCCGATGCCAAACCAGCCAAACGCAAAGTTGTCGCCACTTCTCGTCGCCGATGGCATCCACACCTGACAACCATTGAATGTCCGGGATGGTTTCAGCGGACTTACACGGGCAAAATGTGAACGCCAACAAGCGGCCAGCCATGACCAGGGCACCCGGAATACATTCAATCGGAGTCGATTCTGCAGTTGGCGTGACGAGCACCCGCCCATTCGCAAGAAATCGGATCATGCGCGGTACCGGGCTGCACCTCAAATCATGCCAAATCCGCCAGAGAACACACAAAATGACCGCGACCATCGGAAGCGCGAGCCAGGACCATGGTGCAGAGAACCTCTCCCACCAACTCCGCCCGAGCAATAAGCTCGCGATTGCGGAAACACCGATAGCGACGAAAAGCAACCGGTGGGCAAATTGGGAGCGCTCCGGCAGGACACAGAGTTCGATTCCGCAGGCATCAGCAGGATTCACCCGCCAACCGTATCAGACGCGAGCGAGTACCAAGGACCCATTCGTCCCGCCAAAGCCGAACGAATTTTTAAGGGCTACATTGATCGGTCGATCACGGGCCACATTGGCGCAGTAGTCGAGATCACAGCCCTCACCAGCTTCGTCCAGATTAATGGTTGGTGGCACAACCTGATGATGCAGTGCTAGCGTTGTGAATACGAGCTCGATTCCCCCGGCGCCGCCTAACAGGTGGCCGGTCATCGACTTGGTCGAACTGATGACCAACTTCCGGGCGGCAGACTCACCAAGTGCCAACTTGACCGCGTTGGTCTCATTGAGATCACCCAATGGCGTCGAGGTTCCGTGGGCATTGATGTAATCAATCTGGTCCGCGGCAACTTTCGCGTGGCGCATCGCAATCTGCATCGATCGTCTCGGCCCCTCGACATCGGGTGCGGTAATGTGACCCGCATCGGCGCTCATACCAAATCCAAGAATCTCTGCATAGATCTTCGCACCTCGCGCCCGGGCGTGCTCATACTCTTCGAGCATTAACACGCCAGCACCTTCGCCCAACACAAAGCCATCCCGATCTTTGTCCCACGGTCGCGACGCCGCCGCAGGATCGTCATTGCGGGTCGACAACGCTCGCATGGCCGCAAATCCACCCAAACCGAGCGGAGATATCGTACTTTCACACCCGCCTGCAAGCATGACATCGGCATCGCCATATTCGATCAGGCGCGAGGCCTCACCAATGCAATGCAAGCCGGTGGTACACGCGGTCACGACGGCAAGATTAGGCCCTTGCAATCCGCACTGAATCGATAACTGGCCGCTGACCAGGTTGATGATCGAACCCGGTACAAAGAACGGGCTGATCTTTCGGGCGCCGCCCGCCAGATATGCATCATGCGTCTCTTCAATCAGCGGCAGACCACCAATCCCTGAGCCCACCATGCAGCCAATCCGCTCGCGGTTGGCATCTGTGACTTCCAGGCCGCTATCACTAAGCGCCTGCAAACCCGCCGCAACGCCGTAATGGATGAAGGTATCGAAACGCCGCGCCTCTTTGGGATTCATCCATTGGGCGACATCAAACCCTTTGACCTCACCGGCAATCTGTGAATTGAGACCCGAGGCATCAAATCGCGAAATCGTGGTGATTCCGCTCTGGCCAGCAGTGATCTGTTTCCAGGCCGTTGCAGGGTCATTTCCAACCGGCGAAATGATCCCTAAACCCGTGACGACAACCCGTCGCTTACTCAGTTCGGCCCCCACAATGCGTGACAGTTACGAGACATCCAGCCCGACATCAGGCCTTGATGTGTGCTTTGACGTAGTCAATTGCCTGCTGGACCGTGGTGATTTTCTCGGCTTCGTCGTCGGGAATCTCGGTTTCAAAGGCATCTTCGAGTGCCATGACGAGTTCGACCGTATCGAGTGAGTCTGCCCCTAAATCATCGGTAAACGATGATTCAACCTTAATTTCGGCTTCGGCGACGCCCAATTGTTCAGCCACAATTTTTTTGACGCGCTGTTCAATACTGTCCATAAAATTCCCCAATGAAAGTGGTGAGATTGTATCAGCGGGCAAGCGCCTCAAGCCATGTGCATGCCGCCATTGACGTGAATGGTCGCCCCGGTAACGTAGTCAGCCTCGCACAAAAATCCAACCGCATGGGCAACCTCAGCTGCCCGCCCGAGTCGACCCAGAGGGATTTGCGCAAGCAGGCCGGTCGTGACCGAGTCACCCAGGCTGCGGGTCATGTCGGTGTCAATAAACCCGGGGGCGACACAGTTGACTGTAATGCCACGACTGCCCAATTCACGGGCCAATGATCGACTCATCCCCTCGACACCGGCTTTAGCGGCCGCATAGTTGGCCTGTCCGGCATTGCCGAGATGCCCGACTACCGATGTGACATGGACGATGCGACCATAGCGCTGCTTCATCATGGGGCGCATCACCAGCCGGCTGAGCCGAAACACGGCAGACAAATTGGTTTCAATCACTGCATCCCAATCCGCGTCCTTCATTCGCATGGAGAGATTGTCGCGAGTGATACCGGCGTTGTGAACCAGGATCTCAATTGGACCCTTCTCGAGGAGGCTCGCAATCAGGGCTTCGATCGCCGAAGAATCGTCCACGTTGGCGACCACACCCTGCCCTGAAAGCTTGTTAGCAGCAAAATGCGCTTCAATGGCCTCGGCCCCTGCGGTGCTGGTCGCGGTCCCGATCACATGAACGCCACGCGATGCGAGGTCAGTTGCAATCGCCTGACCGATCCCGCGGGACGCACCGGTCACAAGGGCCCTTCGTCCCTGAAGCATGTTTTCAGAACCGTTCACGAAGAGACCCCAGTAACGCCTGTCGCTTCAGCCAACACGGCCTGAAGAGATTCCGCATCAAAAATTGAACTACTGCGCAGCTCCGGTGCAATCCGACGGGTCAAGCCCGCCAAAACCTTACCTGGTCCGCATTCGATCAGATGGGTCACACCCATTGACTGTAACCGCAACACAACTTCAACCCAGCGCACCGGCCCCCAAGCCTGACGAACCAATGCATCCCGGATGCGGTCCGGCCGCGACTCAATAGCCACATCAATATTGTTGACCAAGGGGATTCGAGGCTCGTGAAGTTTCAGTTCGACCAGGGCGTCCCTGAGCACACGCCCGGCTGGCTCGAGCAACGATGAATGAAACGGTGCCGAAACCGGGAGCGGAAGGGCTCGCTTGGCGCCGGCGGCTTTGGCCAGAACACAAGCCCGTTCGACGGCCTCACGATGCCCGGCAACAACCACCTGGGACGGCGCATTGAAATTAGCAGCTTCGACAACGGAGGGTTCGTTGTGTGCTCTCGCGTCGGTGCTTGCCTGAACACAGACGGCCAATACCGCGGCGTCCTCAAGACCCAAAATGACCGCCATGGCCCCCGTCCCCACTGGAACCGCGTCCTGCATTGCGCGAGCGCGAACCCGGACCAGTTGAACGGCATCCGCCAAGCTTAAACTGCCGGCCGCCACCAACGCAGAGTACTCGCCGAGGCTATGCCCGGCGACCGCTGCAGGTTCCGGTCCACCAACAGCGCGCCAGGCGGCGAGTGCGGCGCAACCCGCAACCAGCATCGCGGGTTGCGTATTGGTCGTTAAACTCAAGGACTCGATCGGACCCTTCGCTATCAGACCGCCGAGATCCTCCGAAAGCGCCGCATCAGCCTCCGCCAGCACCCCCTGAACAGCGCGAGCAATCTTGAGATCTGCCGCCGATGCCGATGAAGACTCCCCTTGCGGGGCAAGGAAGCCGTCAAGCATGCCCACTGATTGTGAGCCCTGACCGGGGAAAACAAACGCAATCGTCATGAATCAAATCCGCACTTCACGCACTTCAGAATCGTAAAAGCACCGCACCCCACGCAAAGCCCCCGCCGACCCCTTGCAGCAACACATGCTGAGCCGGTTGAATTCGACCCTCCCGCACTGCCACGTCGAACGCGAGCGGGACCGAAGCCGCAGACGTATTCGCATGTCGATCCAAGGTGACGATGACGCGCTCGGGATCAACTCCGAGGCGCCGGCCAGTGGCCTGAAGAATTCGAATATTGGCTTGATGGGGGATTAACCAATCCAGATCCTCGACCGCCATACCGGCCTTGTCGAGAACCTCTCGGGCGACCGAGTCCAACACGGTGACGGCCAACTTGAAAACAGCTTGACCGTCCATTTTCAGGAAAGGATGTCCGACAATTTCGCCCCGTCGAATTGAACCCGTTGTACACAAAATCGAGGCATGTCGACCGTCCGCATGCAGGGCCGTACTGAGGATGCCAGGCGACTGGTCGGCCACCAAAACGACCGCTCCCGCGCCGTCGCCAAAGAGCACACAACTGGTTCGATCGGACCAATCGAGGATGGTTGAAAAGGTCTCAGCCCCAATCACAAGCGCGCAGCGTGCGAGACCGCTCCGAATCATCGAATCTGCAGTTGCAAGGGCATAGACAAACCCCGCACAAACGGCCTGCACATCAAATGCAGCCCCACCAAATGCACCCAGTTCACGCTGGATCAAAC
>RFPW01000350.1 GCA_009925965.1 Betaproteobacteria bacterium | reverse complement strand
ATTTCCCAGGGAATACCGGCCCCGTTTAGCGCTTCAATCTCCTCATCGAGCCGCCCAAACAGCGTCGGGTCGCCCCCCTTGAGCCGGACGACGATTTCATGTTCCCGTGCCGCGCAAACCAATAGGCGGTCAATTTCGGACTGCTCGGTCGACTCGCGAGCGTACCGCTTACCGACGAGGACCTTTTGAGCCTGGGGCGCATGGTCGACCACTTCGGCCCCAACCAGCGCGTCATAGAGGACGAGATTTGCCTGCTTGAGCACCCTGAGGGCGCGCAGAGTCAGAAGGTCAGCGGCGCCCGGACCAGCCCCAACAAACCAGACCTTCCCGGGCAACCGCTTGGCCTCAGAGCCGGTGCCCCCTGGCCACCCTATTGACGTAATACCCCGGCCCCCACGGTGATGTCGGTCGCTTCATCGATCAACAGGAAACGCGAGCCCACCCCAAGTCGTTCATGCGCGCCGACCGGGTCAACCGGTAAGGGTTCGTGAAGCGCGAAATGGACTTTCGCGAGGTCATTAGCCTGAACAGAACCCAGTTCGGCGACGCCAGTTTGCGGCTTTAAAGACTCGACATCGATCAGGGCCTCGATCGCTCCCACCTCAGCCCGCACAGATCGAGTCCCCATCTTGAGCAAAAATCGGTCGCCCGCATGCATGGCCCGATCGGAAAACCAGCAGATCTGAGCCACAAGCTCCTCGACCAGCAAGGGCTGCTGATTGGGCATCGCAGAAACTAACCAGTCTCCACGGGATACGTCGACCTCGCGATCCAATCGCAGGGTCACCGAGCGGCCTGCCTGAGCCTTCATTAAACGCTGATCACCGAGGCAAATCTGGGCGACCCGCGCACGCTGTAATGTCTGATCCCGTTGAACCAGGACTTCGTCGCCAACGTGAACGGTTCCCGCTTCGATGCGACCGGCAAAACCTCGAAAATCCGGGTCGAACTCCGGAGCGCCACGAATCACCCATTGCACCGGGAAGCGCAAAGGCAGTGCCGCCGCCCCTGAATCGATCACGCCATTGCGCTCGTTGGCGAGCGGGCGCTCAAGGACTTCAAGCAGCGTTGGCCCCTGATACCAATCCATCTGGTCGCCGCGGAACACCACGCCGTCCCCCGTGAGGGCCGAGACCGGCACCGCGAAGACTTCCGGCAATCCGAGCGGTTCGCACCAGGTCGTGAACTCTCGCGCAATCTCTTCAAATCGCGCCTGTGACCAATCCACCAGATCAATCTTATTGACGGTGAGAACGATCCGTTTGAGTCCAAGCCACCCGCACACGGCCGCATGTCGATGGGTTTGCGGTAACAGCCCTTTGCGCGCATCGACCAGCAACACCGCAACGTCGGCGTTACTCGCACCGGTCACCATGTTGCGCGTGTACTGCTCATGGCCTGGACAATCCGCCACGATGAACTTGCGCTGCGCGGTATTGAAGTAACGGTAAGCGACATCAATCGTGATGCCCTGCTCGCGCTCCGCCATCAAGCCATCGGTCAGCAACGAGAGATCGGGTTGGGCCTGACCACGACGCTGCGAGGCTGCAGAAATCGCAACGACCTGATCCTCAAAAACCGCGCGGGTATCCCAAAGCAATCGCCCGATCAAAGTGCTCTTGCCGTCATCGACAGAGCCCGCCGTTACAAATCGGGTCAGCATTTAGAAGTACCCCTCGCGTTTGCGTTTTTCCATCGAGGCCTCGTCG
>RFPW01000349.1 GCA_009925965.1 Betaproteobacteria bacterium | reverse complement strand
GAAGGAAGGCGGGTTCTTCACCGACGAGGCTTCGCCCGGCGACTGGCCGCTCGACGGCACGGCCTTCGCGGGCGATGCCACTTGCCCGGCAGTGGGCAATGGCCAGTGCCTGCGCATCATGACCGGTGCCGTAATGCCTGCAGGCTGCGACACCGTGGTGCCGCAAGAACTGGTGCATGCGCTTCAAGGGGGCAGTATCACCCTCGCGGCGGGCACCATTGCAGCAGGCGACAACCGGCGTCTGCGGGGGGAAGACCTGCAGCGCGGAGTACCTGCGCTCACCCAAGGCCGCCGGCTGCGCCCGGTAGACTTGGGACTGATCGCGTCCCTGGGCATTGCCACTGTGCCTGTTTTTCGCAAAGTCAAAGTGGCCTACTTTTCGACCGGTGACGAACTGCGCTCATTGGGGGAACAACTGGACCCCAGCAATGTCTACGATGCCAATCGCTATACGCTGCTGGGCATGCTGAGCCGTCTGGGATGCGAACTGGTGGACCTGGGCCTCGTGCCCGACGAGCCGACCGCACTACAAGCCGCCTTAGCCCGTGGATGTGAGGAGGCCGATGCCGTCATCACTTCGGGCGGCGTGTCGGTGGGCCAGGCCGACCATACCAAGCACGTGATGGCGAGCATGGGCGACGTGCTGTTTTGGACGATTGCCATGCGTCCGGGTCGCCCGCTGGCCTTTGGCCACTTGCACCACGGCGGACGCAGCACACCGGTATTTGGCCTTCCCGGTAACCCAGTGGCAGTGATGGTGACATTTTATTTTCTGGTACGCACCGCATTGCAACACTGCGAGGGTGAAATGGGCTCCGCCCTGCCATATGTTCGCGCACTGTGTACACAATCTATTCGCAAAAAGCCGGGCCGCACCGAATACCAGCGCGCGTGGCTAGGTGCCGATGCGAGTGGACAACCTATCGTGCGCATCACCGGGGCGCAGGGCTCGGGTATCCTCAGCAGCATGTCGGCGGCCAACGCCATGATCGTACTCGAGCATGCCCGCGAAGACGTGTCCGCTGGCGAGCTGGTGGACGTGGTGGTTTTCGATGGCCTCGTTTAGTTGCAACTTGGCCCAGCACTGGCCAATGTGGCCGGCCACGGTGACTTGAGCGGGGGCTGTTGCCTTGATACGAACGGTCAAGTCGAAGTTGGACAGGTCGGCTGTGTAAGAATGCAAACAGAAAAAACGTTCGTAATCGTGATGCGTCGATATCTCATCTGTTTGTTATTCACCTTTGCCTCGCCATTTGCCATGGCAGACTGGCAAATTCTTTCTGACGGTAGTAACCAAGAATCTGACCAATATATGGACCTACAGAAGGTCAAGCAGACAGGGCCGATGGCCATCTACAGGCAAGTCGAAGTGCTCAGTCAGGGATCCACATTAGCCGCTAACGGCGTTTTATCTACGCTTGGGCTGTATGAATACGATTGCATGAATGCCAAGTTTCGCTTACTACAGATCTCAGGCTTTAGCAGGCAGTGGGCCGAGGGTCAAATAACCTCCTTGGCTCGATCAAGCGGTATCGGCGAGTGGCTGGCAAAAGAGATTGAAAAGCGAACTGGTACCGAAGCTCGCACCTCAATTCTTGGCCACATCCAACGCGGCGGAACGCCCACTGCCTTTGATCGCGTTCTTGCGACTCGATTCGGTCTACACGCCATCACAGCAGCTCATGATGGAGATTGGGGCAAGATGGTCGC
>RFPW01000348.1 GCA_009925965.1 Betaproteobacteria bacterium | reverse complement strand
GTCGATGACCGCAGCAGCGCCGTCAGCTTGCCCGAAGTACCGCTACTCGGTGTGCTGCCTGGTACTGGTGGCCTGACCCGGGTGACTGACAAGAAAAAAGTACGCCACGACCTCGCCGACCTGTTCTGCACCAGCGCCGAAGGCGTTCGTGGCCAGAAAGCTAAGGACTGGCGCCTGGTTGACCACATCGCCAAACCCGCACAGTTTGCCGCCAAGGTGCAGGAACGCGCACTCGAATTAGCCGCGCTCAGCGATCGCCCAGCCGATGGTCGGGGTGTGACGCTGACACCACTGACCCGCAGCATCGAGGCTGACACGCTGGATTATCCCAATGTCCACATCGCCATTGACCGTACCCGCCGCAGCGCAAGTTTCACGATCAAAGCCCCGACTGGGACACAACCCAGCACGATCGCTGAGATCGAAGCCGCGGCAGCCAACTGGTACCCGCTGCAAATGGCCCGTGAACTTGAAGATGCCATTCTGAACCTGCGCACCAACGAGCTCGATATCGGCATCTGGCTGATCCGGACCGAAGGCGACCGGGCTGCGGTGCTCGCGATGGACGAGACACTCATTGCCCACCAGTCTCACTGGTTGGTACGGGAAACCATTGGACTGCTACGCCGCACCTTCAGCCGCCTGGACGTGTCCTCGCGCAGCCTCTTTGCACTGATTGAGCCCGGTTCGTGTTTTAGCGGAACCTTGCTTGAGTTGGCGCTTGCATGCGACCGCATCTATCACCTTGCATTACCCGACGACCGCGCGCACGCACCGACGATCACAGTCGATTCCGCGAACTTTGGTCTCTATCCAATGGCTACCGATCAAAGCCGCCTCCAGCGCCGCTTCTATAACGACCAACTTGCGCTGGATGCGGTCCGGGCCCAATCCGGTCAGCCGCTGGATGCCGAAGCGGCATTTGCGCTCGGGCTTTGCACGAGTTGTCCAGACGACATCGACTGGGCCGACGAAACCCGAATCGCCATCGAGGAGCGGGTTTCCATGAGCCCCGACGCCCTCACGGGTCTGGAAGCCAATCTGCGTTTCAACGGGGTTGAAACCATGTTCACCCGAATCTTCGGACGCCTGACCGCCTGGCAGAACTGGATCTTCCAGCGCCCCAACGCAGTGGGTGACAAAGGCGCTCTCAAGGTCTATGGCAAGGGCGAGAAAGCGGCCTTCGACTGGAACCGCGTCTGACGCCAACCCCACCATCCCCTTATTTTTCCTATTTTTCCTATTTCCCAGATTCTTATCGGAACCCAACATGACCGCCATCAACTACAGCGACAAGATCCCGAACAACGTGAACCTCGCCGAAGATCGGACGCTGCAGCGGGCCCTCGAGCACTGGCAGCCCAGTTTCCTGTCCTGGTGGGATGACATGGGCCCGGAGGGCAGCCAGGATTTTGACGTCTATCTGCGCACCGCCGTGAGTGTGGATCCGGCGGGATGGGCCCAGTTCGGTCATGTGAAAATGCCCGACTATCGGTGGGGCATTTTTCTAAACCCGGGGGTCGCCGACCGCAAGATTCATTTTGGCGATCACCTCGGTGAAAAGGTATGGCAGGACATCCCCGGCGAACATCGGGCCAACCTTCGCCGCATCATCGTGACCCAGGGCGATACCGAGCCAGCGAGTGTCGAACAGCAGCGCCATCTGGGCCTGACTGCGCCAAGCCAGTACGACTTGCGCAACCTCTTCCAGATC
>RFPW01000347.1 GCA_009925965.1 Betaproteobacteria bacterium | reverse complement strand
GTCCGCTTCGAAAGGCTGTAGTCATAGCCGATCGAAACCTGGGTCGCGCCGGTATTGCTCTGGCCGCTGATCCCTTGAGCCTTGGTGTACTGGAACAACACGGCGCCTGGGCCCACAGGTGCGGTAACCGCAATGTGCGATGCCTTACGCTTCTGGTCCGCAGCGGAGCCGAACTTCAGCTTCGAGTCGTCGTACTGAGCGCCGATCTTGGCGATGCCCAGATCGTAGCTGCCGTACAGCTTCATCGACTCTTCACCGCTCTTGGCGGTCGCGCCGAGTGCAGCGATCGTGGTGCCCAGGGCGCCCGAGGTCACGTTCGCTGTGGCCGCGCCGGTGACGTTTTCAACTTTGGCATCCCAAATGCTGATACCCGCATAGATTGGGCCTTCACGATAGTTGATTTCAGCGTGGGTGGCCTGACCTTTACCAGGGTTGATCGTGGTCAGCGTGGTCGAGGTTTGATAAGCCGTACCGCCTTCAATTGCGAAAGGGGCGGTCGAGTAATCGATTTGGGCGCTGAAGCCCGACATGACTGGTGTGGTGTAGCGGATGACGTTTTTGGTCCGCGAGGTCACAGCGATTGGGGCTGCGCCGATGTAATCGAGCAACGAGGTCGAAGAAGCGCCCAATGACGTAGCACGTGCGCCGAACTCGTCAAGACCCTTGCCGTAGTGGGTATCGAGGTTGCCAAAACGGACTTCACCGAAGCCGCCTTTGACGCCAACGAAGGTGTTGCCGCCAGCCAGCAGGCCCTGTGGGGTAACGCCGTAGCCGCCGCCGCTGGTGCCGTCGTTACCATTGAAACGGTTGTCAACCTGGAAAATAGCGGCCATGCCGCCACCCAGATCTTCGGTGCCGCTCAGGATGATCCGCGAGGAACCGTCCGACATGGCGGTGTCCTTGATCTTGCCAACACCAGTGACGGAATCGGTCGAGAACCGGGTGATACCGGTTTTGATGTTGCCGGAGATGGTCACGCTGGATTGAGCCAACGCGACACCAGGAAGCGCAGCCACGACGGCCAGCGCGATTAGCGATTTCTTCATGATGGTCCCTGCTATGTCTAGAGTGATGAGTGCCAGGGACGTAGCGGAATGCCACGCTGCACTGGCGCATCTCCTCCCAAGCCGGGCTCGGGAAGGTGCTTAGATTGTGATCAATTGCACCAACCCGACCAAGTAGAACCGGAGAAATGTCGCTTTTTACCAACGAGGGCCCAAGTGGGGCTTCGCCAGCAGGGGCTTAGAACACGTGCCGCAACCCCAGTGAGAGTGCTCGCGGATTTTCGCCGATGGTGCTTGGCACCAGGGTTTCGCTTGCTGATCGCAGATTGAATGCGGCGGAACCGTTGTTGTGCAAGGCACCCACCGATGCGTATAAAGACGTTCGGCGCGAGACCGGATAGTTATAGGCAAGCCCGAAGGTGTTGGCGCGTGGGGCGTTCGTGGCGCTGTCCAATTTGATCTGATAGAACTGGGCGGGAAGGGTCCCCGTGCCGACCTTCATGCTGGCGCCGACGTTGACGCCGCGCAGGCGGTCGGCTCCGGTCGGATGCGCCCGGTAGTAGCCAACCCCCGCCTTGATCATCCCGAAATCGTACGAAGCGCCGGCAACGACCTCACGCACGCGTACGCCAGGGGTGATGTCCACTTGGCCGTAGGCCCCATTTGCTTTAAGAGGCCCCATTTCGTAGGCCAGGCGGCCGCCGTAGTAACGCCC
>RFPW01000346.1 GCA_009925965.1 Betaproteobacteria bacterium | reverse complement strand
GATCCCTCAAGACTCTTTGGGGTGGGCGTGGCAGGGTAATCCCCCCGTTAGATCGGGGTTGTCAGAAGTAGAATTTTCTCCAATGTAAGAGGCTCTACATGACGAAGTCCCGTTTCAGTGACAGCCAGATCATGGAGGTGCTCAAGCGAGCCGATGCCGGAGTCAAGGTTCCGGACATTTGCCGTGAGCTTGGCGTGAGTTCGGCCACGTTTTACAGGTGGCGCCCCAAGCATCAGCGGCACACGGCCAAAGCGCTCTGTGCTCGGATTTAGAGCGAGGGCGACGTAGGCGGCTAAACGACGGTGTCCGACTTTATCCGGGCGTGGCGCCAAACCAAGGGGCAGTCTGCCAGTGTGAGCGCATTCGATCGCCTCACGCACCACCGTCACATCATGGAGACTGGCAATCAATCGATTCGATTCAGTCGCAGTGCGGCCGGAGCCAAGAAGCGGATCGAGGCCGGAGAGCAGGCGCGCAGGGTGCCAACAATCTGGGATCGAGCTCGCACCATTCTGATGACATGAAACACCAAAAGTTAATCGACTTTGGGCTACGTCCTTCACCGATCAACCCTCAAAATCAGAAAGATGAAGAGGAGTAAAACCAAACCGCAAAGACGCTACACTTATCCACAGTCGACGATCTCGAAGTCGGCTTCCGCCCCTGGCTCAAATTTCAGTCGGCACGGCGGCTCAGTTTTCAGTCGGCGCGAACAGGCATGGCAATAATTGATCGCATGGAAACCTGCAGGCGCGGTCGTAAAACATCGCTCGGCATAAAGACCATTCTGGTTCTGGGTTGACCCAGCGTGTCAACTGCAATCAAGATCTTCCAGGGCCGTTTCGGGCGCGTCGCGCTCCTTGACATGGATGGTCCACTGGTTGGACATGCCCACCATCACTGTCACATTCTGATCAAGACCGGCGGTGCCGACAGCGCGTTTCGGATTCGCGGCAAACGCGCTCCCCTTACCGACGACAGCGTCGTACTCGTGAACGCATGGGAGTACCACGCCTATGAGCACGAGGCACCGCCGGATGAACGTACGTTGATCCTCGCGCTGTACATCGAACCGACTTGGCTGGCCGATATTCAGCGCACGCTGGCGTTATCGGGTCATCCGCGATTTTTTCCCCAGCACTGCGTGCAGATCACGCCAACGGCACGCAAGATCGCAGAAGAGTTTGTGCTCGAACTCTGGTGGGCCGATGAGGTCTCCCAAGGACGGCTGGAATCGCTCTTATTCAATCTGATCATCACGGTGATTGACTGTTACTCGGGTTGGCGTGATTTGGCGAGTCTGTTGCGCAGCAAACCGCCCGTGTCCAAAGATGCCCGAATTCGGCAGGCGATTTCACTGATGAAAAACGACCTGGCCCGCGATCTTGACATTGACGGGGTGGCGGCAGCGGTCGGGCTATCGCGTGCACACTTTTTTGCACTATTTCAGCAACATACCCAGGTGACCCCGCTGGTTTACGCCAACGTACTACGGTTCGAAGCGGCCTTACAGCTGTTGTCGCACACCGATTCCCCAGTTGCGCTGGTCGGAAGCATGGTTGGATTCTCAACACCCGGGCATTTCGCCCGCTTCTTTCGACAGAATCTGGGCATTACGCCAACTGGGTATCTGGCGGTGCCGCCGCTTTGCCGCAGCGCGCCCCCCATCTCGGTCGTCCGATGGAACGTATCGAAGACCTCGCGCTCTTGACGGGGCGCGGCGAGTTTGC
>RFPW01000345.1 GCA_009925965.1 Betaproteobacteria bacterium | reverse complement strand
CGCCCGCTCACGCTAAAACTGCGCAGCCCCTTGCGTCCATGACGTCCAAAGTCGCTGAACCAGGACGCTCCTTTTTCCAAAATATCACGCACCCAATACAGCGTCTCAAAGTTGTGCTCCAGCGTCGGGCGCCCGAACAGGCCCACTTGGGCGATGTAGGGCGGGCGCATGCGGGGTTCACCGCGCTTGCCTTCAATGCTTTCGATCATCGCGGACTCTTCGCCGCAAATGTAGGCCCCGGCGCCCCGGCGCAACTCAATATGCGGCAGTGGGCAGGGAGGGTCGGCTTTCAGGAGGGCAAGCTCGTGTTCCAGAATGGCCCGGCACCCGTGGTACTCATCACGCAGGTAAATATAAATCGCCTCAATGCCAACCACTTGCGCTGCCACCAGCATGCCTTCCAGAAAGCGGTGCGGATCGCGTTCAAGATACGTGCGATCTTTAAAGGTGCCGGGCTCGCCTTCGTCTATGTTGACGGCCATGAGCTTGGGCGAAGGCTGATCCCGAACGATGCGCCATTTGCGCCCTGCAGGAAAGCCAGCGCCGCCCAAGCCGCGCAGGCCCGAATCTTCCATGGTGCAAATGACGGTTTCCGGGTCGCGTTCGCTGTTGACAACCGCCGCTGCCAGTGCGTAGCCGCCGTTGGCGCGGTAGGTGGCGTATCCGGCATAGCCCGGCGCGACCTGAACCGCGTGGGGGTGGGGCGAGACACTGCAGCTAGAGTGGCGGGAAGATTCAAAATGAGTCGTGGCATCCGCAAGCGGGTGAAGGACTGCGCCCGAATTCACCAGTGCGAGCACTGTCTCCGTGGTGGCATGGCTAACAGGGTGCTGGTGCACTACTGCCACCGGCGCCTGTTCACAGCGTCCAAGACAAGGTGCTGGTATCACCTTGATTGCTGGGTTAGCTAGCAGCGTAGGCAGACGTTCCAATAAACCTGCGCCGCCCTGCATTTCGCAACTGAGTCCATCGCACACGCGTATCGTGAGATCAGGGGCAGACTTCCCGTCGCTCAGCACCTCAAAATGGTGGTAGAAAGTGGCCACCTCAAACACCTCGGCCATGGGGATATTCATCTCTTTGGAGAGCGCCACCAGATGCCGCTCGTGCAGACCCCGGTAGGCGTCATTGAGCAAATGAAGATGCTCAATGAGCAGATCGCGCCGATGGCCATCGGCCGGTTTTTCGCCTAGCAGCGTACGAACTTCTTCAAGCGCAGCATCCTCAGGCTGCCGGCCTTTGAGTTTGGCCTTGCGGCGAATGCGCTGGCGCATATCGTCCACGCTGCCCAACACCACAGCAGGCACATCGACAAGAGATTCAGAAGGTGCCATGGTCGTCTCGCGGTAGGCCGTGTCTGACAATCAGTTGCCACGTCCAGGCAGTGACGGGATGCCGACGATGCGCACTCGTGAGAAAAATACTTGGAAACTTATCAACTCGCCTCACGACGTCAGCCGGCGGTCTGGCTTTGGCGCAAATTTCAGCATCATGTTTTCCCAAATTTTTGCCATCCCAAGAGGCTGGAAAATCATAAAGATAATCATCAATGCACCGAACACCATCTGTTCCACGGAAGATATTATTGTTGCATCCACTGCACCGTGAAAAACTTTAGTTCCAACAATATTCAGCAAAACCGGAAATAATAAAATAAACGCAGTTCCAATAAATACCCCGTTGATAGTACCCAAGCCGCCCAATATCACAATGAACAGTATCTGAAAAGACAGTTTG
>RFPW01000344.1 GCA_009925965.1 Betaproteobacteria bacterium | reverse complement strand
GACACGCTTCTCAACACCTTGTTGCCGCGTGCGGGCCAAGCCTTTCGGCTCGGAATCAGTGGCGTTCCGGGGGTGGGCAAGAGCACCTTCATTGAGGCGCTGGGCCTCTTCCTGATCGCCCAGGGGCATCGGGTCGCGGTGCTCACCGTGGACCCCTCGTCAAGTCTTTCAGGGGGTTCGATCCTGGGCGACAAGACGCGTATGGAAATGCTGTCGGTTCATCCGTCGGCCTATATCCGGCCCAGCCCGAGTAGCGGCAATCTTGGGGGTGTTGCCGAAAAGACACGCGAATCAATGATGGTCTTTGAGGCGGCCGGATACGACGTGGTCATCGTGGAGACGGTGGGTGTGGGTCAGAGTGAGACCGCCGTCTCCAGCATGACCGATCTATTTGTCTTGATGCAGCTGCCCAACGCGGGCGACGAACTGCAAGCGATCAAGCGCGGCGTCATGGAGCTCGCTGATCTCGTGGTGGTCAACAAGGCTGACCTCGACGCGGATGCGGCGACACGGGCACAGTCACAAATCCTGTCGTCCCTGAGGCTATTTGGCATGCACGGTCATCCGGACCGGGCGCATCACGACCAGTCGATCTGGCAACCGACTGTGTTGCAGCTCAGTGCCTTAAAGGCCATCGGAATGAAGCGCCCAACGGACGCTGCAGGTGGTCTCAGCGCGTTTTGGGCGGCGGTCCAAACCTTTCGCGACCTGCAAACTCGAAATGGTCAGTTGGCTGCAAGGCGGACCCAACAGACTCAGGCCTGGATGTGGGAGCGTATTGAGGCAGGACTGAAATCGCGGTTCAGGACTCATCCGGCGGTACAGGCTGCCTTGCCCGCCGCACTCGAGGCCGTGCTGGCCGGTCGGCTTGCAGCGTCGGTGGCCGCTCGACAGCTACTCGAACTGTCTATGATTCCAAAAAACCAATTGAGTAAAACCCATGAATGACATTCAGAAACTGCTCGAAGAGAAGCGGGCCAAGGCCCGCTTGGGTGGCGGGCAAAAACGAATCGATTCGCAACATGCCAAAGGCAAGCTGACGGCGCGCGAGCGGCTCGAGTTGCTGTTTGATGAAGGCACGTTCGAAGAATGGGACATGTTTGTCGAACATCGCTGCGTCGACTTCGGGATGGCCGATAACCGTATTCCGGGTGACGGCGTCGTGACGGGTTATGGAATGATCAATGGCCGGCTGGCGTTCTCGTTCAGCCAGGACTTCACGGTGTTTGGTGGGGCGCTATCCGAGACCCATGCTGAGAAGATTTGCAAGGTGATGGATCAGGCCATGAAGGCCGGGGCGCCCGTGATCGGGTTGAATGACTCTGGGGGCGCACGAATTCAAGAAGGCGTGGCTTCCTTGGGCGGATACGCGGACGTATTCCAGAAAAACGTATTGGCGTCTGGTGTGATCCCGCAGATCAGCATGATCATGGGCCCATGCGCTGGGGGGGCGGTCTATAGCCCGGCGATGACCGATTTCATTTTTATGGTCAAGGACAGTTCCTACATGTTTGTGACCGGCCCCGAAGTGGTCAAGACGGTGACGCATGAAGAAGTAACGGCTGAAGAGCTCGGTGGGGCGCTGACTCACACGACCCGAAGTGGCGTGGCTGATCTGGCGTTTGAGAACGACGTTGAAGCGATCCTGATGCTGCGTCGGTTCTTTAATTATCTGCCGCTGAACAATCGCGAAAAGCCGCCTGTGCGTCCCAGTGGGGACCCAGCCAGTCGACTTGATATGTCGCTCGATACC
>RFPW01000343.1 GCA_009925965.1 Betaproteobacteria bacterium | reverse complement strand
ATGAAACCGGTTCGTGGCGGCGAATCGATTCGGTGATCTGTTGCTCCAAGGTATAGACCGGATCGAGGGCCAGAAGCGGCTCCTGAAAGATCATTGATGCCACGGCACCGCGGTACTGTGACAACGCGGCTTGCGACATCTGCACCACATCTTGTCCGGAGACGTCTATACGCCCTTCGGTTAGGGTGTGGCGCTCCGAGTGCAGCCGAAGCAAGGCGCGCAGGGTGACACTCTTACCCGAACCGGATTCTCCGATCAGGGCCAGAACCTCTCCCCGATGCAGCTGCAGACTCACGTCGCTCACCGCATGAACCGGCTTTGCGCCACCCGTGAAGGTCACGCGAAGCCCCTGCATATCAACCAGCGGTGCGTTTGCTGCGCGGGGTTCTGTTGCTTGGTTCATGAATGACCAACCGAACTGCTGGAGGAAATCGCCTGCGGGTGTCCGCTGCCCTGGATGTGCAGATGGCAGGCCACCCGATGATGCGGCGACACCGAGGTCAGTGCGGGCACGGTTTGCTGACAGATCGTGCTCGCGTACCCACAGCGAGGATGGAACCGGCAGCCAGGTGGCGGGTTGATCGGATTGGGCGGGTCGCCGGAGAGGGCCGGGACTTCCGTTCGCCGGTCCGGATCCATCGACGGAATGGAAGAGAGCAGGGCACGGGTATAGGGGTGGCGGGGATTGGCAAAAAGTGATTCGCTGTCCCCGATCTCGACCACTTCGCCCAGGTACATGACCATGACTCGGTCGGACATGTAACGGACGACGTTCAGGTCGTGGCTGATGAAAACATAGGTCAGACCGAAACTCTGTTTTAGATCCTGCAACAGGTTAAGGACCTGGGCTTCGACCGATTTATCCAGTGCCGATACCGCCTCATCCAGAACGACCAGACGGGGATTCAGGGCGAGTGCCCGCGCGATGTTGATCCGCTGACGCTGGCCGCCCGAAAGCTCGTGCGGGTAGCGCCCACCGAATCGGACGGGATCGAGCCCCACCCGATCGAGCAGATCGCGAGCGAGTTTTTGCGCATCGGCGCTCGAGACGCCATGAACCTGGGGACCAAATGCAATCGAGTCGAGTACGGTCAGGCGCGGGTTGAGTGACGCAAAGCTGTCCTGAAAAACAATCTGGGCCTGCCTGCGGAATTCCTTCAAGGGCAATTCGCGGCCACCGATGGTCTGGCCGTCAAAAAGAAATTCACCGCTGTCGGCCGGCGTCAATTGCATGAGCAATCGAGCGGTTGTGGACTTACCGCAGCCCGATTCGCCCACGACACCGAGGGTCTCGCCCTTGAGGACTTCGAATTCAATGTCATCCACGGCACGGACGACTTTGCGAGGTTCGAAAAGGCCACTCTTGAGTGGGAAGTGCTTGCGCAAGCTGCGCACCTTTAGAAGGGGCTGCGCTTTGCCTCCGACATCAGTGGGATGGATCGGCAGGGGCTCGTTCATATCAGCTGCGAATTTCCATGGCGTTGCGAAGGCCGTCGGAAAACAAATTGAAGGCAATCGAGGTGATGAAGATCATGACGCCTGGTAACGCAGCGACCCAGGGTTGGACATAAATGGCCGTTCGCAGGGTGTTCAACATAAGCCCCCATTCGGGTTCGGGTGGCTTGACCCCCAGGCCAAGGAAACTCAAACCCGACGCGAGAATCATCGAGACCGCGATCAGGCTGGTCGCGTAGACAAAGATCGGACTCAACACATTGCCCAGGACGTGAACCCGGACGATTCGGAATCCGCTCGCGCC
>RFPW01000342.1 GCA_009925965.1 Betaproteobacteria bacterium | reverse complement strand
CATTCTGAATTCAGAATGCAATAATGCGTGATAAACCTTTGAAGGAGCCAAAGATGCCCGCTGTCGTGACCGACACCTGTACCGCTGCACTGATCGCCCGCTTTCTGAAGGCGCGTGGGGTTGACCGTGTGTTCGCGCTCTGTGGAGGCCACATCATGCCGATCTGGATGCGACTTAATGCCGAAGGCATCCGCATCGTCGATGTTCGTGATGAGCGCGCGGCTGTGTACATGGCACATGCCTATGGCGAGCTCAGCGGGCGCATTGGTGTCGCCCTCGTGACTGCTGGTCCGGGCGTAACGAATGCAATGACCGGCATCGCCAACGCGCACGCGGCAAGGGCACCGCTAATGGTGCTGTCGGGTACGCCACCGCGCCAACAGGAAAATCGCGGCGCGTTGCAGGACATGGTGCACACCGCGTTCGTGCAACCGCTGACCCGTTACGCTCGCACGGTACGTGAACCCGATCTCGTGCTGCAGGAGCTCGACGAAGCGCTAGCACGCGCATTTGGCGAAGGTGGCGAGCCGGGGCCAGTGTTTCTCGACTTCCCAGTGGATACTCAGCGGGCGGAACCGTCGCCAGTGATGCACAGCGTCATGGCGAGTGAGTTTTTTGCGCCGCGGGCAACTGCGCAGCTTTTTCCGGATCCTGCGGTGGTCGGGCGCGCAGTTGAACTCTTGTGGGCTGCGCGAAGGCCACTAGTCATCACGGGGCGAGGTGCGCGTGATGCGGCAGGACCGCTCGTCGAATTACTTGACCGGCTCGGTGCGCTCTATCTCGATACCGGGGAGAGTCGTGGTCTGGTCACCGAAGATCATCCTGCGGTGGTAGCGGCGATGCGCGGTTCGGTCATGGGCGAGGCCGACGTCATTGTTACCGTTGGCCGCCGGCTTGACTTTCAACTCGCCTATGGCTCACCAGCCGTATTTGGGAATGCAAAGTTCATTCGGATCGCCAATGCGCCAAGCGAACTACGGGATAACCGTCGCGCTGCGGTAGAGCTCTTCGCATCGCCTGCAGCCGCACTGCGCTCGATCCTGGCAGCTGCACCCGAGGGGCCTGGTGCGGTCGACCGTGACTGGGCTACGGACGTGCGCAACAAACATATGGCGCGCGCCGAAAAGCTTGCTTACTCAATGTCCAATGCCGAACCCGGAAGCGACGGGCTCATGCACCCGAACCGCTTGCTGGCCGCCTTGCGAGCCGCGATACCTGCGAACGCGGTGGTGGTCGCTGACGGCGGGGACTTCCTGAGCTTTGCGCGCGTTGGCCTGCCTGCAACAACCGCACTCGACCCCGGTCCCTTGGGCTGTATTGGGATTGGCACCCCCTTTGGCATCGCAGCTGCGCTCGCCTGCCCGGAGCGTACGGTTGTTGTGGCCACCGGTGATGGCGCCTTTGGCTTTAATGCGATGGAGATCGACACTGCGGCGCGTCACAAGGTGCCCTTGTTGATCGTGGTGGCGAACAATGGGTCTTGGGCGATTGAGGTTCGTGACCAACTTGAGAGCCATGGCAAGGTCGTCGGCACGCGTTTGCAATTCGCTGACCACGCGGCGATGGCGCGAGCCTTCGGCTTGCACGGTGAACGGGTGGAACGGGCTGAAGATCTGGAGTCAGCGATTGCACGTGCGCTAGCCGCGCTGGCGCAGGGTAAGGCCGCGTTGCTCGACGTGGTGGTAACCCCCGAGGCGGCCTCTTCGGACGCGAAGTCTGGCCTCGCATGGGTACCCGATCTGCAGGCACTGGGTGCGTGGGATACCGCTGAGCGTGAGTGGCGAACTTGAGTGGCGAACTT
>RFPW01000341.1 GCA_009925965.1 Betaproteobacteria bacterium | reverse complement strand
ACACTGCGCAGGCTCTCCTGCGCCAGATCGAACCTTAACGTTTCCACACGTACATTTCCTCTGGAGCGGGTTCAAAAACATGGGCGTGCTTAATGCCAGGCAAGTGCGCCAGAGAGCGAAACTCGGACGCGATCGCCACATAGTCATCGGTCTCGGCGACCACGGCTGGCTTGCAGGCAAAGGGGTCGCGAATGAGCGCCAATTCCGTCGCGGTCCCCATCAAGAACGTATAGAAGCCATCGAGCGCTTCAAACCCTTTTTGCAGCGCGCCTGGGAGGTCGTCGCCCTCGCGTAATCGCCACTCCAGAAATCGACATGCCGCCTCGGTATCGTTATCTGTATCGAAATGAATACCACGGGGCTCGAGCATGCGCCGGATCCCGTTGGGATTCGATAACGAGCCATTGTGGACCAGGCAAAAGTCCTCGCCTGCGGTGAATGGATGGGCGCGGTCAGGGGTCACGGCCGACTCCGTGGCCATGCGGGTATGACCAACCAAGTGGGTACCGCGAAGCGACTCGAACCCATAACGCTCGGCCACTTCCGCCGGCGTACCAATGTCCTTAAACAGGTCGATGCTGCGACCGGCTGACATCAGATGCAAGGCGGGCGCATAGCCCGTAATCCACTGCCGAACGGGCGCAACCCCGCCCTCGAACGCGATCACGGCCTGATTACCACGCACCCGGGCGCTCGCCGCGACCCCAAGGGCTGCATTCAGTGCCGTCACCAACCCTTGCCAATCGTAGGATGCACCCGCATCCGTCAAGCCTGAATAAAGACTGATCTGACGTTTTCCCTCGGGTAACGGATCTGAAAATACCGCCATCCCAGCCGAGTCAGGGCCACGGTCGCTCATCCCAATCAACATCGGGACCATCAACTCGCCCAAACGCTCCTGCAACGCTGTCGTCTTGACCAGAAGGCCAACGATTCCACACATGAGAACTTCCTAAAAAATTTTTATCATTAGAAAAATTCGAGGTAATTCTTAATTTCCCACTCGGAAACATGTCGCATGTACTCGATCCATTCCATTCGTTTGAGCCGGATGAATTCATCGGTCAACGGCGCCAGGGCCTCACAAATCACGGCATCCGCTGCGAGCGCATCAATCGCTGCATCCAGGTTCTGCGGCAGCTTGCCAATGCCCGCCTCGGCCAGTTGCGATTCGCTCCAGTCATAGAGGTTGACGTTACGAGGTGTGCCTGGATCGAGCTTGCGGGCGACGCCATCAAGCCCAGCAGCGATGACGGCTGCGGTTGCGAGGTATGGATTGCAAGACCCGTCGGGCAGGCGCAGCTCGAGCCTGCCTTTGGGGATTCGGACCATCGTGGAGCGGTTATTGTCGCCATAGCTGATGTACGCGGGCGCCCAGGTTGCGCCCGTCAGCGATCGCCCAACGACCAGCCGCTTGTATGAATTAACAGTCGGCGCGCACAACGCCGCCAACGCAGGTGCATGTGCTAACAAACCGCCCAGGAACTGATAGCCGAGGGAGGATAGTTCGAGTCCGTTGGGATCACTGCGATCCTGAAACAGGTTGCGCTCGCCATCGCCGATCGACAGGTGCATGTGCATTCCATTGCCGGGCCGATTCGCAAAGGGCTTTGGCATGAACGAACAGACCAAGCCCATCTCATGAGAAATCTCGCTGGCCGCCATCTTGAAGAAGATGAAGTGATCGCAAGAGGTCAGGCAATCGGTGTAGGTGTAGTTAATCTCAAATTGACCATTCGCATCTTCATGATCAATCTGATAAACATCAATACCGGTCGATCGAAGCGCGATCGAGAGCCGCTC
>RFPW01000035.1 GCA_009925965.1 Betaproteobacteria bacterium | reverse complement strand
GAAGCTTCCTGCTTCTTTTGCTCAAGTTGCTGTGGCAGATTCCAGCAGCTGATCTAGCCTGCGGAAAATCATTCCGCAGTGGTTGCTATGCAATTACTGCATAGATCAAATGATTAGCGCTGGCCCTGCGGCTGACTCTGTCACTGGTACGCCTGATTCCCGCGAGGTGCGGGTGTTCCTCTCGAGCACCTTCCGTGATTTCAACGAGGAGCGCAAGCTGCTTGCTACCCGTGTCTTCCCTTATCTGAACCGCCGGGCGCGGGAACGGGGTGTGGAGCTGGTGGAGGTGGATCTCAGGTGGGGCGTGACCCAGGAGCAGGCAGAAGACGGCCATGCCCTGGAGATCTGCCTCAAGGAAATCGAGCGGTGCAAGCCCTTCTTCATTGGGATGCTGGGGGATAGCTATGGCAGCCTCACCCCGCCGCAATCCCTCAGGCACCGACGTTGAGTCCCTTTCGAAACAAGATCATGGGGGCGTTGGCCACGATCGGCCCGCGTTTTCTGCCGTTTGCCGATGCGGCAACTGCGGAACTGCCCCTGCGCCGCCTGCTCCGCTTGGCACTGTTTCAGGTGTCGGTGGGTATGTCACTCGTGCTGCTGATCGGCACCTTAAACCGGGTGATGATCGTCGAACTCGGCGTGGCCGCATCGCTGGTCTCTGCCATGTTGGCGCTTCCACTGCTCGCAGCGCCGTTTCGAGCGATCATCGGATTTAAGTCCGACACCCACCAATCCGCATTGGGTTGGCGGCGCGTGCCGTTTATCTGGATGGGAACCCTACTCCAGTTTGGCGGTTTCGCCATCATGCCCTTCGCCCTTCTCGTGCTTTCTGGTGCTGGCCAGTCAGGTGACGCCCCACCTTGGATCGGACATGCGGCGGCGGCCCTTGCGTTCCTGCTTGTGGGATCCGGCGTGCATACGACCCAGACCGTCGGACTTGCTTTAGCAACGGATCTGGCACCAACTGAGTCGCAGCCCAAGGTGGTCGGACTCATGTACGCAATGTTATTGATTGGAATGATTCTAAGTGCATTAATCTTTGGCACACTGCTAGAAGACTACTCGCCGGGGCGATTAATTCAAGTCATTCAGGGCGCCGCGGCCGCCACCCTGATCCTGAACGTCACTGCCCTTTGGAAACAAGAGGCTCGCAGCGACCAATATCGAATCGGCCACACCCGAGAACAAACCTCGTTTGCAGGTGCCTGGTCGTTGTTTCTTGAGGGCAAGGACGCTACTCGCAGACTTTTGGTCGTGGGAATGGGAACGATGGCTTTCACGATGGAGGATGTACTTCTTGAGCCCTACGGCGGCGAAATCCTCAGCATGAGCGTCGCGCTGACGACCACGTTAACAGCCACGCTGGCGATCGGCGGGCTCGCCGGATTTGCCTGGGCCTCGAAAGTTTTGGGTCGCGGCACTGACCCGTTCCGGATGGCGGGCAATGGGGCCTTGTTAGGAATCCCCGCCTTCATTGCCGTGATGACAGCGGCCCCACTGCAGTCGGTCGAACTGTTCGCGCTTGGCACGTTTTTAATTGGTGCAGGTGGGGGGATGTTCGGCCATGGAACGCTAACCGCCACCATGAATCTTGCCGCCCCCGGTCAAGCGGGACTTGCTTTGGGGGCTTGGGGCGCTGTGCAGGCGACGATGGCAGGAATCGCTATGGGCCTCGGCGGTGTGATTCGAGATGTGGTCGCAGCCCAAACTTCATCGATCGCCGGCTATCTGACGGTCTACACGCTGGAAATTCTATTATTGCAAGCCACCCTAATGGCGATGGGACCCTTGTTGAGAAGAGACTGACAACCAGGATCAGATCATGTCGCCGCCGCCGCCGCCTCGATCCATGCTCATCCGGCCTTCATCGGTCAGCTGGCGGGCCGTGCGCAACATCTCTTTCTGCTGCTCTTCGACCTCGGTAATCTTGACCGGGCCCAAACTATCGAGCGCTTCTTTGACCGTCTCGGCCGCCCGCTTGGCCATGTTCTTGAATAACTTCTCGCGCAAGCGCGCACTCGCCCCTTTGAGCGCCCGCACCAACTGATCTTGCGGAATCTCCAGCATCAGCGCCTGCAATGACCGGTCCTCAAGTTGCACCAGATCCTCGAACGTAAACATCTGCTCGACAATCTTGCCCGCAAGCTCCGCGTCATATGCACGAATCGTCGCCAGCGCTTCCTGATCAATACCACCCGAGAGTAAATTCAAAATCTCGGCCGTCGGAATCACACCCCCGACGCTCGCCCGGCGCCCATCACCCCCTGGGGGCATCATGTTCGCCATCGTCTCGTTCAATTCCTTGAGCGCACTGGGCTGAACTTTCTCGAGCAACGCGACCCGCAAGAGAATTTCGTTGCGCAACTCGTCCGGGAATAACTTCGACAGCGTCGACGACTGTGCCGGCTCCAGGAACACGAAAATCGTCGCAAGAATCTGCGGGTGCTCGTTCTTGATCGCCTCGTACAGCACGTCAGGCTCGAGACGCTTGAGCGTCTCCACACCCGACATGTCCATCGCCGCCTCAAGACGACCCAGCAGATCGCTGGCTCCATCCGCACCCAATGCTTTGTTGAGCATCGAGGCCATGAAGTTCTCGGTATCGAACGCCACCGACGCATTGTTCGACGTGGTCTCTTTGAACTCCTTGAGCACCGCCACGATGATGTCGCGCGAAAGCGCCCGCACCGCCGCCATCTTCGACGACAGGCGCTGCACCTCAAAGGGCGAGAGCAGACGCAAGACTTCGGAGCCAATCTCGGCTCCCACCGTCAGCAAAACCACCGCGCACTTGGACGGACCATCCAGTTGCGACACATCGGTAATCGTCCCCCCAGGCCCCTTGGCCCCCTCTTTGAGGGCCTCGGCCAGAGACATCTGCTTCGGTGGTGGTGCGCCTTCTTCTGCCATCTCAAGCTCGGTTCAAATTAGCGTTGTTTTGCATCATTCAAGACCTGGAAATCATAACTCACGCGGTTTGGAGAGCCTGCCAAACCCGCTCACTGGTGAGCGGCATCTGCAGACTTAACGCCACACTGTGGGGCACCCCCGCGGTAACCAACGCATTCAGCACGGCGTTAACGACCGCTGGCGTGGCGCCGATTGTCCCCAATTCACCCACGCCCTTAGCGCCCAACACATTGGTTTTGCAGGGGACAGACGGATCAAATGCGGTGCGGGGTTGGGGCTGAATGTCGGCGCGCGGCATTGCGTAATCCATAAAACTGGCAGTCAGCAACTGACCGGTTTCGTCATAGACCACCTGTTCACACAAGGCTTGACCAATCCCCTGAACCACTCCGCCGTCGATTTGCCCCTCGACGATCTGCGGGCTAATGACGCGTCCAATATCGTTGACGCTCGAGTACGCGACCACCGCGACCCCACCCGTCTCCGGATCGATCTCGACCTCACAGATATGACAGGCGTTGGGCCAGCTGGGTCCACCCGCGGTTGTTTCGCCTGAGGCCTGAATTCGCGCCTCAGGCTGCCGCGCCGCGAGTTCGAACAATCCAATCTTCAAATCCGTGCCGACCACGGTGAACTGACCACCGTGATAGTCAAGATCACCCTCCGCCACTTCGAGCGCTTCGGCCGCCAGTGACTTGGCATGTTCTACGGTCCGTTCGCTCGCGACATGAACGGCGCCACCGCCGGTAAACAACGAGCGGCTGCCCGCGCTGCCAAACCCGTTCGCGCGATCGGTATCACCTTGAATAATTCGGATCGATTCGACTGGCACACCAAAAACTTCGGCCGCCAACTGCACATAACTGGTCACGATGCCTTGACCCATTGAGAGCGTCGCCGAGGTGAGCTCGATGACGTGATCCGCCCGCACTTCGACCTTCACCATCTCGGTTAGCGCACCACCGCCGGTCCATTCCAGAAAGGTCGTGACGCTGCGGCCACGCAAGCGCCCGGAGGCTCGGGTCACGGCATCGCGGGCGGCATAGTCGTCCCATGTCGCGAGCTGCAGCGCCTGATCAAGCATCTTCTCGAATTCGCCTGAGTCATAAACTTGTCCCGCTGGCGTGCGATACGGCATCTGCTGGGGCGCAATCAAGTTGCGGCGCCGCAGGGCCACGGGATCAACGCCCAGTTGAAGAGCGGCCGCATCCATCAACCGCTCGACGACATAGATCGCCTCGGGACGACCAGCGCCGCGATAGGCCCCCAACGGGCTGGTGTTGGTCATCACCGAAAGGTTGTGCAGGTCCATCACCGGGATGTCGTACACACTCGTGGACACAAACGGGACGAGAACGAGCGGAATGACGCAAGCCGTCGGGGTCGCATAGGCACCGGCGTTGGCCAGCGTACGACAGCGCAGTCCGAGAATCCGGCCATCCTGATCCAGCGCGAGTGCGGCCAAGGTGTCAAAGCCACGACCGTGTATTGAGGTCATGAATTCTTCGAGGCGTTGCGACTGCCAGCGCACGGGTTGCTTGAGTTGTCGGGCCGCAAAACCAACCACAATATCCTCGGGATAAATCCCGGTCTTCATGCCGAAACCGCCACCCACGTCATGCACGCGAACCCGCACCTGATCCTTACTGAGCCCAGGCAACGCACTCGCCAGGCTGTCACGCACGGCTGTTGGCATCTGGCTCGACAAGGTCATCACGAGCCTGCCAGTGACTGCTTCGATTTCGGCCATGACCGCGCGCGGCTCGATGGAGGCCGGAGCAAGCCGCTGGTTACGAATCTGAAGTTCCACCACGTGAGCGGCGCTGGCAAATGCGGCTTCAGTCGCCACCGCATCCCCTGAACGGGCATGCGCGACAACGTTATCCGGTGCCTGGGCACAAAGCACCGGAGCTCCGGGCTGCATGGCCGCCTGAACATCAGTCACAGCTGGCAGGACCTCGTAGCGAACATCAATCGCCTCGGCCGCATCGATGGCAGCCTGCCGGGTCGTCGCAACCACGGCCGCTACGGCTTCACCGGCAAACCGGACCCGCTCGTGAGCAAGCCCCCGGCGTGGCGCACTGGCAGCGGGTGAACCGTCCGGACGCAAAAAATGAGGGGGGGGTGCCGGCAAGGCCTTGACCCCCGCGGCCACGAGTTCGGCGCCAGTGTAGATCGCTAAGACCCCGGGCATCACACGTGCCGATTCGGCATCAATCCCGAGAATATCGGCATGTCCGTAGGGCGAACGCAAGAAAACGAGATGCGCTAAATCTTCGCGCTGCAAATCGTCAGTGAACTGACCCTCGCCAAGCAACAGAGCCCGATCTTCAACGCGCCGAACCGTCGCACTGCTGCCAAATCGAAGCGAATCCAGGCCCAGTTCAGCGCTCAGTGCCTGAGGATTGTTTGCATTCATAACCGGACCGTCCACCTGAAATGCGATTGCTAAAAAAAGGGAAATCGTTCGAAAGCAGAATGGTAAGCGAGCTTATGCCAACATCTCGGTAATTTTCGAACGACCCAAGCTTCCAATCCCCAACATCTGGTCCACCCGCGTTGAAGTCCTTGCGTATCACCCTGACCCTGATCGCCCTCCTTTGTGGGTTTTACGTGACCCAAACAGCAGGCGCGTGGGGTGTCGACGGGCACCGCCTGATCGGCGACCTGGCCCAGCAGCAACTGAGCCCCAAAGCACGCGCCGAAATCGAACGTCTCCTGAGTCTGGAGCCCGGCGCGACGCTCGGGTCGATTGCAAACTGGGCAGACGACCACCGCTCTGCCGCCGACTCGCCCTGGCATTACGTGAACCTCCCCCGTCATGGCGGTTGCCGATTCGAGGCAGCTCGCGACTGCGCCCAGGGCCAGTGCGTGGTGGGGGCCATCGATCGACAGGCGACCATCCTTGGCGCACGCGGAGCGGACGCTGATCGTCTGAAGGCACTGAAATACGTCGTCCATTTTGTCGCCGACGTTCACCAGCCGCTGCATGCCGGTTTTGCCGACGACCGCGGCGGCAATACGATTCAATTGCAAGCCTATGGGCGGGGCACAAACCTGCACGCTGTCTGGGACACCGCCCTCGTCGTGAATTGGCCGGGCGGCCTCGAACTCTTGAGGCGCGATCTCGAGTCAGCCGCCAGAGGACCCGTGGCCGTTGCCGCGCGAGGCGCCGATCCTGCACGTTGGGCTGAAGAATCCTGTCGCATCGTTGAAGAGGACTGGTTCTATCCCGACCGTCGCAAGCTCGACTCCGATTATGAAGCGCGCGCCCAACGCATCGTCCGGGCCCGGCTTGTCCTCGCAACGCAGCGCTTAGCCGATCTGTTGAACCGACTGCTGGACTGACCCCTCTAAATGACCCATCCAAGTGCACCGTCATGACCCAAACCACTGACCACGCCGATATCCACTTTTACGAGCCTGCCCTGGGGCATCGGCTACCGCATGACCCGTTTAATTCGATCGTTGCACCTCGCCCGATCGGTTGGGTGTCGACGCGCAGTGCGGCAGGGGTTCTGAATCTGGCGCCCTACAGTTTTTTTAATGGCTTTAATTACGTACCACCGATCGTTGGCTTCGCCAGTGTCGGCCGCAAAGATTCATTACTCAACATTGAAGAGACCGGCGAGTTCGTCTGGAACCTTGTCACGTTCCCGTTGGCCGAAGCGATGAATCAAACGAGCGCGGCCGTGGCAGCCGACGTCGACGAATTCCAGTTGGCCGGATTGACGCCCACCCCCAGTCGTTTAGTGAAGCCCCCACGCGTTCTGGAGAGTCCGGTGGCGTTCGAGTGTCGCCTGACCCAGATTGTTCAGTTGCAGACCGCAGCGAAGGAGCCAATCTCGACTTTCGTGACCTTTGGCGAAGTCGTCGGAGTTCATATCGATCGACGCCTTTTGATCGATGGGGTCTATGACACTTCAAAGGCCCAGCATATTGCGCGTGGCGGCGGTCCTGCCGATTACTTTAAAATTGGGCCAGAGCAGCTATTTAAGATATTTCGCCCCAAATAACTGTCATAAGATGACAGCCGATTGTTATAAGTCGTTCCTCCCCCCCGCTTTTGCGTTTCCTCCTTTAAGGAATTTTCGATGAATTCACTCCGTCCAGTTGCCGGTTGCGCCTGCTGCGCAGATTTGCTCAGCGCTTCGTTTTCACGTCGCCGTTTCCTCCAAACCGCCGCTGGCGTTGGTGTCGGTCTGGGCATGGCGGGAGCGCTTCCGTCGTTGGCGTTAGCCGCGTCGGGCAATTACGATGCCATGTTGCTGGCTTGTATCGATCCGCGTTTTCCACAACCGACCTTCGAATACATGAAAGGGCGCGGGCTGGTCGGGAAGTACAGTCAATTCAATTTTGCCGGTGCTTCGATTGGCGCAGTTGCCCCCGCATTTAAAGACTGGCACGAAACGTATTGGCAAAATCTGGCCGCATCGATCGAACTGCATCGAATTCCCAAGGTGATCGCGATGAACCATCGGGATTGCGGTGCCGCCAAGATTGCGTATGGGGCAGAAAAAGTTGCGAATCGGACGATTGAAACCCAAACCCATCGCGAAGCCCTGCTGGCCTTCGGCAAGGAGGTGAACAAGCGTCACCCCAGCCTGAAAGTCGAGCTTGGCCTGATGGGCCTTGACGGTGCGGTGGAGATGTTCTCCTGAAGTGATGCTGCGGCTGGCTCCGAGTCCTTCTCTGCCGCCGGTTGACGGTTCGAGGCGGTCGTTCACAGGCCAGGGGGTTGCCGGTCTTGGGGCACTGGCCTCGATCGGACTGGCCAGCCTAGTCGCAGGATGCGCCTCGACCCCCTCACCCTCTCCGGTACCCGGGGGCTTAAGACCAGCGCCATCGGGTTTGGGCGGCGGGCACTTCGGTGTCCTGCCACCCACGTTGACACCCGACGGTGCGGCTCGGGAACTGGTCGCGCAGGCGCTCTTGTTGGTTGGTTCGCCTTACCGTTGGGGTGGATCTCGAGCCGAGAGTGGGTTTGATTGCAGCGGGCTAGTTCGCTATGTCTTTGCGGAATCGCTGCAATGGCGTCTGCCGGGATCGGCGCGTGAGCAGTTTCGGGTCGGTCAGGAAATCGATCGGGATTCCCTGTTACCCGCTGATCTCCTTTTTTTTTCCACCGCGGGCAGCCAGGCTTCACATGTGGGTTTATGTATCGGCCCGCGACGCTTTGTCCATGCGCCCAGTGCTCGTGGCGTGGTCAGAATAGAAGAACTGCGCGGCCATTACTGGCTGAGCCAGTTTGACGGCGGACGACGGTTAATTCTCCGAAGCTGAGACGGTTAATCTCGATTTTTAATCTCCGATCTGATTTTTTCGAGCCAAGCTATGCGAGGATACGTTCGAAGCACGAGTGGACACCAGATGAGCTTGAAAGGGGGCGAAGAGTGAGCTTATTGGGGAAGTGGATTACCGGGGTGATACACACCGATGATCATGCCGTCGATCCTCTCAAACTGCTGGACGAAAAGGTCTACGAGACCCGCGTCGCGTTTGAAGCGGCGGTCAAACACGCCTCCGAGAAAGCCAAGGTACCGGAGCCCGCTGACGTGGCCCAATCCGTAACCGGCTACGTTTTCGATTTTGGCGACATGGACTTTGGCCTGCACACGACCAGAGCGATGAAGGCTGCAGTCGAAGAGCGAATCAAGCTGGTTTACCTCGAAGTACCCATTGCCCCGGAAGTCATTACCAATTGCATGGTTCATCGCGCCTGGCGGCAGGGCCGAACCGGCGACCGATTCCAGCCGCACATGATCAGTCTGTTCAAGCTCGCGATTGCCATCATTGGCAAACGTGCAGCGCCAGCGGGCGAAGGTCTCTTCTCGGTGCATTCCGAGATGTTTAAGGAACTCTGCGCGATCAAGGTACCTGACCTTGATATGGCCCGTTATCTCACCAACCGTGAAAAAGCGGATGCAGCCCATCTTGAAGCGGCAGAGGCTGCTGCCAAGGAGGCTGCTGAGGCGGAGACGGCGGGAGCCGAAGCGAGTGGCGCTGATGCAGCAGGAGCGGCGGGAGCCGAAGCAGGCGGCACGAATGCAGCAGGGACGGCCACCGGTCCAGTCACCGCGCAGGCAACAGCAGGCGATTCGGCAAATGGCGCAAGCGCTCCGGGCACCCCTGGAGCAACCGGCGCTGCCACACCCGAAGCCGCACCGCCGGTTGACCCTTGGGCCAATAACGATCCGTTCGCAAAAAAAGCCCCTGCTGGAGGCAAACCCGCTGCGTCAGGCCCCGGCGCTGCAGGTCCCGCCGCGATGCCGTTGCCGTCGTCGCGGTCCTAATCCAACAAAACTGAGTAGTCAGTGAAAGTGGTCACCGCTCGGGTTGCCATTACCAGGCAATTCGGGCTCTTCAGGGTGAACAATTTCGCCCTTACCGTTCGGAAATAGCGGAGCACCGCAATCCTCACAGAAGTCCGGACGAACCGTTTCGTTCCAGACTTGAACGTCCGTCACACCAGCCTCTAGAAAGGTTGAGCGAATCAGGTCGAGCGGTGAGGGTTCGTCGTCCTCGCTTTCAGAACCCAACAGGGGCCAGATGATGCCCTGAATCACTTCATCGCGCCCTTTGACGCTGATACCGATACGGTATTCCTCGATATCCCCATCCCCGAATGCCGCCACCGCAGCCGACAATCCGTCCGGTTCCAGGACGAGCGCATGCGTCAGGAAATGCACGCCGGCCCGGATCCCATAGGGCCGAATCCGACGATCACTCTCACGCAAATTGACGTGATACGCATCGGGCAAAAGCAACTCAAAACCGCAGCCAGCCAGGGCAGATTCCAGATTGGGGCGGCCCTGCAATTCCCAGGCCTCCAGACAGTGCGCCCGACTGGTTTGAGGTTCATTCAGCTCTTGCCAGCGAAACATGGGCGCCCCTGCAGGAACGACTACCACCGCCAGCAGATACCGGGTATCGGCCAGCATTTCGGCCGTTTCAGGTAAATCTTTCAGATCAAGGCGCGGCGTCTGGCCGCTCAAAACCGATTGACCGAGCTTGCGGGTCATGCGCCGAATCTCGGCGAAGTCTCGAGGCAACTGATCAAGACTGTACAGCCAGGGCACCAGCCGGAAACGGGTCTCGCGCGCCAGCACATGGGCTTGCCAGTGGGCCGACAACACCGAAACAGGATCAGCACCCAGGGCACCCGACGGAATCCTGAATCGGGTCCATGCGATCAATGGCGCGGTGATCAAGAGGGCCTCGTAGCGTTGGCCATCGTGCTCGATCAAGGCCTGTTCCGCGGCTGCTTCGGTCGCTTCAACCAGCGAACCATAGGCATCGCCGTCGGTCTTCTCGAGACGCTCAAGCGCGTCGAGTACCGCCTGTGCATGCCCTGAGTCGAGCAACTTCTCGATCCGCGCGCCCAGGTGGGTTTCCCAGAAGCGATCTTCAACACGGCTCCCTGAACTAGCCAGCCCCAGGGAAGCGGTCACCAGGCGTTCGGCGTCGGGTGAGAGTTGGGTCTTGCGATCCCGCTGGGATCGGCCGTGACGGTGTTCTTTCATGGGGTCGACGCGCTGCAAACGTCCTATTCTAGAGTAAGCGCCATTGACTGACGCCACCCGCCTCGCGATCAAGACCATCGAGCATGGTTGCATGCGCCGCTAGCTCATCCGTGCTCGCCGGAAGAATCACCAACCCCGCGGGAGGCCAAACACCGCCCTGCGCAATCGCGACACTCAATCCGCCATCAAGCCCCATTTCGAGGCTCTCCTGACCACGGGTCATGGCGAGCCAGACCTCGGCCAGGAGTTGCGCATCGAGTTTCGCGCCGTGATGGACCCGATGTTTGTTGGAGACTTCGTAACGCTCGCAGAGCGCATCGAGCGAATTGCGCTTACCCGGGTGCAGTTGGCGGGCCAGGGTCAGCGAATCGACGACTTCCGCCACACAGGTTCGAAGTTTGGGGCGCTGGCAGGCCGCAAACTCGGCATTCAGAAATCCTTCATCGAAAGCGGCGTTATGAATCACCACCCGCGCCCCCTCCAGAAACGCGAGAATCTGCTCAGCCTGCTGGGCAAACCTTGGTTTGTCGAGCAGGTCCGAAAGGCGCATCCCGTGGACCGCGGCTGCGCCCTCATCCACTTCGCGTTCGGGATTGAAGTACAGATGAAGATCGCGGCCTGACAGGCGCCGTCCGATCAGCTCGATACACCCGATTTCGATAATACGATGGCCATCTTCAACCCGCAGGCCAGTAGTCTCGGTATCGAGAAAAACAATCCGTTCGGGCGCGTTCATCGGATCAAACCGCGGCCGCTGGTTCCGGAACTGGCGCGTGAGTGACCTCCCGACCTTGTCGGGCAAATAGCAGATAGACGACCGGGACCACGAAAAGCGTCAGCAAGGTCCCCAATGACATGCCGCCCACAATGACCCAACCGATCTGCTGGCGGCTCTCGGCCCCGGCACCCGTCGCCAACGCCAGCGGTAATGCACCCAGGACCATCGCTCCAGTCGTCATCAAGATTGGTCGTAGGCGCAGACGCGCGGCTTCAATGACAGCAGCGCGGGCTGTATGACCCTGTTCCCGCAACTGATTGGCAAATTCGACAATCAGGATTCCGTGTTTTGTAATGAGACCAATCAGCGTAATCAGCCCGATCTGACTGTATACATTGAGAGTGCCTCCGCTCCATTGCAAGGCGGCCAAAGCGCCGGTCATCGACAACGGCACGGTGAACAGAATCACCAAGGGATCGATGAAACTCTCGAACTGCGCTGCCAACACCAGATAGATAAACGCAAGCGCAAGAACGAAGGTCACGGCCAGCGTATTCGAGGTCGATTTGAACTCGCGGGTCTGCCCATTGAAGTCCAGGACATAGCCTGCCGGAAGGGTTCGGCCCGCAACGGCTTCAATGAATTCAACGGCCTCGCCCAGTGAAGTACCCGGAGCCAGATTGGCGGTAAAGGTCACCGCACGGCGTTGCCCAAAGTGATTGAGCTCACGGGGACTGACCGTTTCCTCGACCTTGATCAAGGAGGTCAGTGGCACCATGGCTTCGTTGCGCCCCCGCACATAAAGGTCGGAGATATCGGCAGGTTCGTTTCGGGCGCGGGGTTCGAGCTGAACAATGACATCGTACTGATCGCCAAAACGCTTATAGCGGGTCACCTGACGCCCGCCCAGCGCTGTTTCAAGCAGACGTCCGATTTGCTCGACCTGAACCCCCGCATCGGCAACGCGATCCCGATCGAGGCGAATTTTGAGCTCGGGCTTATTCAGACGCAGGTCGCTGTCAACGCCCTGCATGCCTTGCCAGCGCTGCATCTCGGCCAACATCTTTTGGATCACCGGGGCCATTTTTGAGTATTCATCGTTGGCCATCACAACCACATTGATCGGACGCTCACGCGGCGACTGCCCGAGCGAAGGCGGTAGCACCGCGAACGCGTTGACCCCCGGAATACCCAGCAACTTTGGCTGGATCTCCTTGGCAATTTCCTGAACGCTGCGCTGACGGTCATTCCAGTCTTTGAGGCGCATGAACGCAATACCCTGGGTGACGGTTGGGTTTCCGGTCACGACAAAGCGCCGGTCGACTTCCGGAATTCCCTTGGCAATGCCCTCGATTCGCTCGGCGTAGCGCGCGGTGTAGTCGATCGAGGCGCCATCGGGACCATTAAAAATGCTGAGTATCGTCCCGCGATCCTCGATCGGGGAGAGCTCGCGCTTCGTGGTTCGCAAAAGCCAGATGCTCGTGCCCGCGACGGCCAGGGCAAGCAGAACAATCAGCCAGCGGACTCGGATCGCCCCACCCACTGCCTTGCTGTAGCCGCTCTCCAAACCGATCAGTCCGCGCTCAATCCAGGTCGATGGATTCCAGCTCGCGGTGGGCTTGGAGTGCTTGAGCAAGATCGAACACATCATGGGCGACAGCGTCAGCGCCACAAAACCAGACACCAGAACAGCCCCGGCCAGGGTCAGCGCGAATTCCACAAAGAGTCGGCCCGTGCGGCCCGTGGTAAACGCCACCGGCGCATAAACCGCTGCGAGCGTGAGCGTCATCGCAACCACCGCAAAACCCACCTCCCGGGCGCCGCGGAAGGCGGCATCCATTGGCGCCATGCCCGCCTCGATGTGGCGATAGATATTCTCCAGCACCACAATCGCGTCGTCGACGACCAGGCCGATCGCCATGACCAACGCGAGCAATGTGAGGGTGTTGATCGAGAAACCCGCCACCAGCATGATGGCGCAACTACCAATCAGGCACACCGGAATCGTCACCAGCGGGATGATGCTGGCGCGGACCGAACGCAAGAAAAAGAGGATCAGCAGAGCGACCAGTACGATCGATTCGCCAATCGTGCGCCACACTGATTCGATTGACCGTTCAATGAACACGGTCGTGTCATTGGCGATATCGACCGAGACACCGGCCGGCAATTCCGCTTTCAGCTTGGGCAAGACCTCACGCACCGCCTTGGCGAGCGTCAGCGGGTTCGCGGTGGCCTGCTTGATCACGCCCAGCGAGACCGCGCTCTTACCATTAAAACGAACGATCGTACGCTCACTGGCGGGCGCCACTTCAACTCTTGCAACATCCTTGATGCGAACCGTATAGCCGGCGGTATTGCGAATCGCGATGTCTTCAAATTCGTTGACCCGCATCAGATCGGACTGGGAGACGACCGAAAACTCCCGATTACTGCTCTCGATGCGTCCCGAGGGGATCTCAACGTTCCCACGGCGCAGCGCGTCTTCGACATCGACCGGAGTGAGTCGGTAGGAGGCCAGCCGATCGCGGTCCAACCAGATTCGCATCGAGTACTTACGCTCGCCAAATACCCGAACGTCGGCTGCACCCGGCAAGGTCTGCAGACGCGGTTTCACCACCCGATTGGCAATATCCGTAACGTCCAGAGCCGACATCGACACTGAACTGAATGCGAGCCAAATGATCGGGTTCGCGTCAGCCTCGACCTTGGCGATGACCGGTTCATCGATCGTGGTGGGTAACTTCGCTCGCACCCGGGCGACCCGATCACGCACATCCGCGGAGGCCGAATCTGGATCACGCTCAATCCGGAACCGCACCGTGATCTGGCTTTGCTCGGGGCGCGAGATCGAAGTCAATACGTCTACGCCCTCGATCCCTGCAATGGAATCCTCTAGGGGTTTTGTGACCTGACTCTCGATAATCTCGCTTGACGCCCCCGGGTACTTGGTCTCGACCGTCACGACGGGTTCGTCGATTCGCGGATACTCCCGCACCGGAAGCCGGTCGTACGCGACGATTCCAACCAGAATAATCAATAGCGAGAGTACCGTCGCAAAAACGGGGCGGCGGATACAAAGCTCTGAGATCACCATTGGGGGCCCCCTTATTATTTAGGCGCTGGAGTGGGCGCTGGAGTGGGCGCTGGTGCCCCCACCGGGACCGCACCGCCTGGACCCGGACCGCCTGGACCCGGACCGCCTGCACCCGGACCGCCTGCACCCGGACCGCCTGCACCCGGACCGCCTGCACCCCCACCGGGGCGCTTCGACGGATCGATGATTCGAATTTCCTGTCCGTCGCGGTTCAGTTTAAGTTGGCCAGCGATCACGATGCTTTCGCCGCTTGCCAGCCCTTCCAAAATCTCAACCTGGGAGTCGCGTCGAACGCCGGCTCGGACTTTGATCTTCGACGCCTTACCTTCTAAAACCCGCCAGACAAAAAGGTCGGGGCCCTGCGGGACGATGGACTCTTCCGGCACGAGCACCGCATCGTTGCGCTCACTCAGTACCACCTGTGCTCTGGCAAACATACCTGTGCGCAGAATCTCGTCGGTATTCGGAATGCGGCCACGGACCAAAATCGACCGTCCATTCGCATCAACCGTTGCGTCCAAAGCATCAATCGATGCCTTGAAGGTGCGTCCTGGAAGCGCCTCGACTGAAACCTCAAGCACTTGTCCACGACGCAGTCGGCCAATTACCCGTTCTGGCAACCTTAGGTCGACTTTCATCGAACTCGTATCCTCGAGCGTCACCAACTCGGCCCCGTCTTTAACAAAGTCCCCCAAGGCCACGTTGCGCAGGCCAACAATACCCCCAAACGGCGCGAGGATGCTGCTCTTCTCAAGTCGGGCGCGCGCCAAAGACAAGCGCGCATCAACCACCTGCAAATTGGCGCCGGCCTCATCGCGTGCCTGTGCCGAAACGAAATTTTTCTGGGCCAATTCGACAGCCCGCTCGTATTTGGCGACTGCCAGCGCGCGCTCGGCCCGCACTTGTTCCAATTCAGCTGCGGGGACGGACGTATCGAGTTGAACGAGAACCCGTCCAGCAGGGATCCGTTCACCATCGCTGAAGCTGAGCTTGGCTATCCGACCGGCGATCTCGGGCCTGATGACGACCGATTGATTGGCTCGAAGAGTGCCCACAGCGGCCACGAGGTCCTGGACCTTTCCGGACTTCGCCGAAACGACTTCCACACCAACCGGACC
>RFPW01000340.1 GCA_009925965.1 Betaproteobacteria bacterium | reverse complement strand
TGTTACTCCCGATCAGCTCACTGGCAACGCGTCGGCTGCCGCAGGCCAACGGGCAACCAACGGGGGCCAGCCCTCAGCATTGGACCTTCGATTCGGTCCTCGCTGAATTTCCGCAACTCAAGGACCGGTTGGAGAACGGCGGCAACGAGCTGAGCGGCGGCGAACAACAGATGTTGGCCATCGGCCGCGCGCTGATCAACAACCCTGAGCTCGTTCTGATGGATGAGCCCTCCGAAGGACTGTCACCGCTCTTCGTGCAGCATATTGGAACCATGATGGCGCGACTCAAGACGCTGGGACATTCGGTGTTGCTGGTCGAACAGAATCTGGCATTGGCGCTGTCGGTCGCTGATTATGTCTACATCATTGCCTCGGGGCGTTTTGTCTTCGCTGGCACGCCCAAGGAACTCGCCGAACAGGAGGAAATCCTCGATGTGCATCTCGGCGTGTCGGGTTCGAAATCACTTGATAGCCTGACCGCATGAGTCCCGTTCCTGAGAGCAACCGTCCAGAATTCAGTTGGCGCCAGGACGGAAGCCACGATGAGTTGCTGGATTTTGTGCGCGGTGATGGTTCCTATACGAGCGATTTCGACCTGCCCCATCAGTGTCACGCAGTCTTTGTTCGCAGCCCTTATGCACACGCCAAGATCGTATCGATCGACCTGACGAACGCCCTGACCTGCCCTGGCGTCCAGGCCGTCATCACCGGTGCAGATCTGCAAGAGGCTGGCCTTGGGACGATCGATCCCCTCGTTGTGTTCAATGGTCAGGACGGCAAGCCGATGTTTAAGGCTGGGATACCCGTTCTGGCTTGGCCACAGGTACGCCATGTCGGAGAAGCAGTTGCCTTGGTCGTGGCGAAGGATCGGCTCGCGGCCATGCATGCCGCCGAGCAAGTTGTGGTTCAGTGGGAGCCCTTGCCAGCGATCACCGATCCCTGTCAGGCGATTGAATCCGATCAGATCCTGATCCATGCTGAATGCCCAAACAATCTGGCGCTGGACTGGGCCGATGGGGACGAGGCGTTAAGTGATCGAATCTTTGCCGCGGCAGCCCACGTCGAATCGGTTGACCTTACTGAGCCAGCCCTAACAGCTTGCGCATTGGAGCCGCGCGCCGCACTCGCCAGTTGGGATCCGCAAGCACAACGACTGACCTTGATCGCCAGTACACAGGGCGTCATGGTTGTCCGGAAAATCCTTGCGGAACAAGTGTTCCGAATTCCTCCAAAATCGCTGCGGGTGTTGACCCCTCATGTCGGCGGCGGTTTCGGTGCGAAGGTCCAAGCCTATGCCGAATACGCGGCAATCCTCTTTGCCAGCAAGCGGATTGGCGTCCCGGTCAAATGGGTCGCGACGCGTCTCGAGGCTTTTCTGACCGACACCCATGCGCGTAATTCGCGCCTGCGGGCCCGGATGGCCTTTGATGCCCTTGGCGGGATTCTTGGCCTCAGCGTCGACAACATCGTTGGTATCGGTGCCTACACCAGCACCTACATGGCCATCGTTGGTACGAACAACACCAAGAACTGCCTCTCGAGCGTTTACCGGGTGCCGTCGATCCGGATTCGTTCCCGGCTGGCCCTGACCAATGCGATGCCCCACGGACCCTATCGAGGCGCGGGCCGCCCTGAAGCGATCTACCTGATTGAGCGCCTCATCGATCAGGCCGCGATCAGCATGGGATTGGATCGGGTTTCTTTACGGCAGCGCAATCTGATCACTCCAGCGGAAATGCCGTATCAGGCACCGAATGGCCAGCTCTACGATAGTGGCGATTTTCCACGGGCACTCGCTCGGGCTTTGCACCTCGCACAGTGGGATCAGT
>RFPW01000339.1 GCA_009925965.1 Betaproteobacteria bacterium | reverse complement strand
CATTCGGGGTTTTTCCCGAATCGCAGAACAGCTCGAGCCGCTCGCCCTGCATTGGTACGTTCACCGCTTTCTAACCGAGATGACCGAGGTGGTTCTTCGGTTTCAGGGCACCGTAGACAAGTACATCGGCGATTCGGTCATGGCGTACTGGGGGGCACCCCGGTTTGATCCAGAGCAAGAAGATCAGGCACTCTGCGCGGCCTTTGCCATGGTCGCTGCTGCGCGGGCGCTAGACCGCGAGTTCGAGGTGACGGGTCATCCCAGACTCGAGGTCAGTATTGGTGTTAACACCGGAATGGTACAGATTGGTCAGCTCGGTCCGACCGAAACAGCAGTGCCGACAGTCATCGGAGATGCGGTCAACCTGGCCGCTCGCTTCCAGTCCATGGCCCATGCCTTGGATGTAGTGATTCTTGTGGGAGCCCGAACGGCGAAGGGCGCCCGCTCGATCCAATGCCGTTGTCTGGGCGACGTGGCGATCCGAGGCCGTCAATCGAGCGCCTTGGTCTACGAGCCACTAGGGCCCGTCGCGGCTGTTTCGGTAAGATCTCAGGGCTTTTACCCTTGTTCTTACCCTGAGAATCGATTCGATGAGCTCCGAAACCCCGTTCCGAACCTGGATGTGCCTGATTTGCGGCTGGATTTATGATGAGGCCGTGGGCTTGCCCGATGATGGGATTGCCCCGGGGACACGGTGGGAGGATGTGCCGATTGCTTGGACTTGTCCGGAGTGCGGGGCGCAGAAGGCCGATTTCGAGTTAGTCGAAATCTGACTGATCACGCTGACCTCGATGATCACGCTGACCTCGACCGAACAACAGCGTAGCGTTCCAGGGTGGTGAGTCGTGCCTGAGCGTGGTCAACGATCGGATGCGGATAGGTCGCGCCGAGCTTGATACCAGCCGCCTGCAGGGTTTCGGTTGATGCCAGCCAGGGTGCGTGCAGAGCTTTTGTCGGAAGCGACGCCAATTGAGGCAGATAGCGGCGAATAAAGCGCCCGTCTGGGTCGAACTTTTCCGATTGGGTTATCGGGTTAAAAATCCTGAAGTAAGGCTGGGCATCGCATCCGCTTGAGGACGCCCACTGCCAGCCGCCATTGTTGGCGGATAGATCGAAGTCAAGAAGCTGGTCGGCGAACCAGCGCTCGCCCCGGCTCCAGTGAATGCCGAGGTCTTTGATGAGAAACGACGCGGTGACCATGCGCAGACGGTTGTGCATCCAGCCGCTATGGCGAATCTGGGCGATCGCGGCGTCGACCAGAGGGAAACCGGTGCGCGCCTCAGTCCACGCAAGAAACCGTGCCTCAGCAGCCTCGTCATTCGCAAATCGAATGTGGTCGTAGTCTGGTTTGAAGGCAGATCGCGTTACGTGCGGCCAGTTGGCCAGAATCTGGACATAGAAATCGCGCCATATCAGCTCCGCTAACCAACTTGTGGCGCCGTCTGACGCTTCCGCATCAGTCTGTTGAATGTGAAGCGCGGTCTGCACCAGTTGGCGGATTGAAATGGTTCCAAAGCGTAGATGAACCGATAGATAGGAGGGGCCCCGAATCGCGGGGAAATCCCGATGACGTCGGTAATCTCCTATTCGCTGCACGAACGATTCGAGCAGTGCCTGCGCCGCAGCCTCCCCAGGTTGTATGCCAAGGGCCTTCAGGTTGGTCGGCTCGAATCCGATCGCTGCAAGACTCGGCGGTCCGCGCCAGGGGCCATGGAGGTTCTCGGGCGTTGCCCTCAGCTCGGTCGGCCACGGTGCGAGCGCTTCCGAGAAGGGCAGAACGGGGTGCGGCGTCAAATGAGACGAAGTGAGGCGCTTGAGCCACGCGTTTCGGTAGGGGCTGAAGACCGTGTAGCCGCTCCCCGCGGCCGTGCGTAAGGCCT
>RFPW01000338.1 GCA_009925965.1 Betaproteobacteria bacterium | reverse complement strand
GGACCGCCTAGATTCGGCTCAAACCACCCTGCCAAAAGCCAATGGACGCATTCCAAACCGCGCCGACCGATCTGGATAGCCCCACTGGCGCGGCGCCCTATCGGGCTCTCTACACACCCGAACAACGCAAACGGCGTGATGCTTCACGGTGGACGAACGTTCAGGGGGTGCTCGCGATCGTTCAATTTGTTGCATTTGCAATCAGCCTTGGATTAGTTCTTCGATTCCTGATGACGGGAGATGGACTCATCGCCGCATCCGTTTCGATCGTCGTCAAAACAACGCTGCTCTACGCAATCATGATCACGGGGTGCCTTTGGGAGAAGGACGTGTTCGGCGTTTATCTTCTGGCGCCCGCCTTCTATTGGGAGGACATGGTCAGTTTCGTCGTCATTGCGTTACACACGGCTTATCTGATCACCCTCTTCACCGGCGCGCTCGACCCTCGTGAACAAATGATCCTCGCGCTGGCGGCCTATTCAACCTACGCGGTGAACGCCACCCAGTTCCTGCTGAAGCTGCGAGCGGCTCGGCTCGGGGCCAAAGCAGAGGATGAGCGCGTCGGCCGACTCGAAGTCGCCGGTCTGGGCCAAGCCGGATGAGCACGGTGGTCCCAATCCTGCGCGAGCGCGGCCAACGCGAGGTCTTCTGCGGCCTGACCGGAATCATCTGGCTTCACCGCAAAATTCAGGACGCATTCTTTCTGGTCGTGGGATCGCGGACCTGCGCCCACCTGATCCAGTCGGCCGCAGGGGTCATGATTTTTGCGGAACCCCGGTTTGCCACGGCAATCATTGACGAACGGGACCTCGCCGGCCTGGCCGACGCCAATGTCGAACTCGACAAGGTGGTCACCCGACTTCTTGAGCGTCGCCCCGATATCAAGCTTCTGTTTCTCGTTGGGTCCTGCCCTTCCGAGGTGATCAAGCTCGATTTGTCGCGTGCCGCCGAGCGACTTTCGAGGCAATTCGAACACTCCGTTCGGATTCTCAACTACTCGGGTAGCGGGATCGAGACCACCTTCACCCAGGGTGAAGATGCCTGTCTCGCGGCCCTGGTTCCGTCGATGCCAGCGCGTCATGAGGCAGAACCTGCTCTCTTGATCGTTGGCACACTGGCTGACGTCGTTGAAGACCAGTTCAAGCGGCTCTTCGATGCGCTCGGTATCGGGCCGGTCGCTTTCTTTCCGCCCAGAAAAGCGGGCGAAAACCCTGCAGTGGGTCCGAGCACCCGATATTTATTGGCCCAACCCTTTTTGGCCGATACCGCCCGGGCACTTGACGCGCGCGGTGCGGTTCGACTGGAAGCGCTGTTCCCACTTGGCGAAGAAGGCACCACCGCCTGGCTCGCCGCGGCCGCACGGGCCTGGGACATTCCCACCGAACGGTTCGAGGCGGCGATCGCGCCCGGACGTGAGCGCGCCCGGCAGGCTCTGGTCCGGCAACGGCCCCTGCTGGAGGGAAAATCCATCTTCTTCTTTCCAGATTCACAATTGGAACCCCCCTTGGCTCGCTTTCTGTCGCGGGAGTTGGGGATGCACCTGATCGAGGTTGGTACGCCCTACCTGCACCGGCAGCACCTTGCGCAAGAACTGGCGCTGTTGCCACCGGGTACCCAGTTATCGGAAGGCCAGGACGTGGAGCGCCAGCTCGATCGATGCCGCACCTTAAAGCCCGACATGGTGGTTTGCGGACTGGGGCTCGCCAATCCGCTCGAGGCGCAGGGCATCACGACCAAGTGGTCGATTGAGCTCGTATTCACCCCGATTCACGGCTATGACCAGGCGGGCGATCTGGCGGAGCTCTTCTCGCGCCCGCTGACGCGTCGACTGAAGCTCGTGGCCTGAGGTTCGAGCCAATGCAACTCACACTCTGGACCTACGAAGGCCCCCCACATGT
>RFPW01000337.1 GCA_009925965.1 Betaproteobacteria bacterium | reverse complement strand
TCGGGCTGACGCGTCATCCGCTGAAAGGTCCGCCGCAAGTTGATCCGACCTCGTGGCGACGGGGTGAAACGGCGTGTGATCACGGGACTGACAGGCAAAGGCATGCGCTCGGCAAGCGCTTTGGCCAAGGCGAATTCGGCTGCAGTCATCGACTCAAAATCTGCCCGTTGCAAGCGCTCGCGCTCGGAAAAGCTGAACGTCGTTTCGAACTGGACTTCGTCCTGACCGCTTTGATTGGCTGGATTTGGCGGCTTGGGTACCTGCGGTGCCGCGAGGGCTTCGGCCAGCCTATTCGTCCGCTCGCGCTGGACCTGATCACCCCGACCACTGATCTTGGGCAGCATCAGGTACATCAGGCGTTCGAGTAACTTCGGATCGCGCCAAAACGCATCGAAAACCTGATCGAAAATGACCTGCTGCTCGTGGCGGTCCAGCATCACCGCCGACAAGGCGGCCCGAATATCCTCTCGCCGATCAAGCCCGACTGCTTCGACCGCTGCAATCGAGGCAAGCACGCGGTCGGGGCCAATCTGCACCCCGGCGTTGCGCAGCACCCGCGCGAAATGAACCATGTTTTCCGCGAGCATGATCGTCAGTTCGGGCCATCCAAAATTCCGCGCGCCTGCAGTTCGTTCAGCAGCTTGGCCGTATCGCCGCCCTGCATCCGAACAATATCGTCCTGATACTTGAGTAGAACCCCAAGGGTGTCCTGAACGCTCGCTGGATCAAGACGGATCGTGTTGAGGGCCACCAAGGCGTTCGTCCAGTCGATGGTTTCGGCCACACCGGGCGCTTTGAAGAGATCGAGCGTGCGCATCCTGTGAACGAACTCGACGACTTGCCGCGACAAGCGTTCAGACGCGCCCGGCGCCTTGCGGCGCACGATATCAAGTTCGCGATCTACATCTGGGAAATCGACCCAGTGATAGAGGCACCGGCGCTTGAGTGCGTCATGAATCTCGCGGGTCCGGTTGCTCGTGATCAAAACAAACGGCGGCGCACTGGCCTTGATCGTTCCAAGTTCGGGTACCGTAATCTGATTCTCCGCGAGCACTTCAAGCAGGAACGCATCAAACGGCTCATCCGCCCGATCGAGCTCGTCGATCAACAGCACGGGAGATCGCGCCTGGGTCAGGGCCTGGAGCAGCGGTCGCTCGATCAGCATCTCGCGCGAGTAAAGACTGGCGACCAGGGCGTCATGATCAATTCCCCGATTGCCGCCATGCCCGGCCTCGGCGAGGCGAATCTCAATCATCTGCCGGGCGACGTTCCATTCGTAGGCAGTTTGCGCGATATCCAACCCTTCGTAGCACTGGACCCGCAACAACGGGCTGCCCAGCCAATCGGATAAGGCCTTGGCCAATTCGGTCTTGCCAACCCCCGGCTCGCCTTCCAGAAAAAGCGGGCGCTGCAACTTGAGGCTCAGGAACAGCGCGGTCGCAAGGCGCCGGTCACACAGGTAGTTACGCTGGGCCAGACCCGCGATGACCTCATCGACGGTCGCGGGCAGGGCGACTTCGGTCCTATTCATAAATCAGACTCAAAAACAGGCTGAAAAAATAAAAACGGCGGCCCGGCACGTGTGCCAGAGCCGCCGGTGAGCGACGCAGGAGGCTTAGTGCCCGAGCGAAGCAGCGACGGCGCGTCCGGCCATCACGCTGATCATCGCAGCCCGATACTCAGCAGTGCCATGCAGGTCACTGTTGATTCCATCGGTGGGCAAATGCACCGCCTTGGCGGCCTCTGGCGTGTAGCTGGCGTTCAGCGCAGCCTCGATCTGAGTCGCCCTGAACACGCTGCCTTTGGCGCCAGTGACTGCGACATGAACCCCATCGGCCGTCTGCGCCAAAAACACGCCGACCAACGCAAAACGCGAGGCGGGTTGCTTAAACTTCACATAGGCCGCACGGGTTGGGACGGG
>RFPW01000336.1 GCA_009925965.1 Betaproteobacteria bacterium | reverse complement strand
GAATGGTGAGATTCCGGCCGAGGCCTTCGTGGACGCCGCGTTGCGCGACCTGGAACTCGCGCTGCCGATGGTTTGGGGGCGGCCCGTGCATACGGTGTTTTTCGGTGGTGGGACGCCAAGCCTCTTGCCTGCCGAGGCGGTCGAGCGACTGATCTCCGGCATACGGGCGCGGGTGCGCCTGGTGCCCGATGCTGAGATCACCTTGGAGGCGAACCCGGGTACCTTCGAAGCGGAGCGTTTTGCCGGTTTTCGTGAGGCAGGGGTTAACCGTCTGTCGCTTGGGGTGCAGAGCTTTGACGCGGTGGCGCTGCAGCGGATCGGTCGGATTCATGACGATCACGCAGCGCGGGTTGCAGCGGCGCATGCGGTAGAGACATTTGAGCGCGTCAATCTGGATCTAATGTACGCGTTGCCGGCGCAATCTACAGAGGCGGCGTTGGCCGATCTGGAACAGGCCTTGTCGTTCGGGTCCGACCATCTTTCGCTGTATCACCTGACACTTGAGCCAAATACCTTGTTCGCCGCGCGACCGCCCGCGGGCTTGCCCGATGAAGATGCCGCAGACGTAATGGCCAATGCGCTGGAAGCCCGATTGAATCAAGCGGGGTTGCGTCGTTATGAAGTTTCGGCCTGGGCACGCCCGGGCCAGGAATGTCGGCACAACCTCAATTACTGGGAATTTGGCGACTATCTTGGGATCGGGCCGGGTGCACATGCCAAGATTTCGCTGCCTGATCGAATCGTTCGTGAGACCCGGCCGCGTCAGCCCCGAGACTGGTTCGCTGCGGTCGAGGCAGGGCAGGTGGTCGAGACTCAGCGCCACTTGCCGGTGGCCGATCTGCCCTTCGAATTTATGCTGAATGCGCTGCGCTTGACCGCCGGGGTGCCGACCGAACTGTTTGCAGAGCGCGCGGGTTTGCCCTTTCAGTGCCTTTCCGTGGGCCTTGATCGGGCCCTGCAGCGGGGGCTAATTGAACCGGACCCTTCGAGCTTGAGGGCGACGCCGTTAGGTCTACGTTTTCTGAATGATCTCGTCGGGATCTTTTTGGCGGATTGAAATCGGCGCGTGAGATCGAGAGCCGAGCTTGATGCTCGGCCTTGGTGCGATGGTGTCTTTTGCACCAAATAAGTGCGCCCTAGTGATGCCGTCAAGTCAGGGCGCACCAAAAGCAGGATTTTTGCCATGATCGGGTGCGGCATGTTTTTCGCTTCGAGGGGCGGCTATCGTCTTGTTCGGTTTGCGCGGGAGTCCGAAAGACTCGACAATCGCATTCCGATTAAGCATTTGTGCGGATCCCTTTTTCTGAATTTTCCCTGGAGTAATAACAACCATGGCAGCCACCGCCGACGACGTTCTCAAGAAGATCGCGGACAACGAAGTTAAATTTGTCGATCTCCGCTTTACCGATACACGCGGCAAGGAACAGCACGTTTCGGTGCCTTCCACGATGTTTGACGCTGCGAAGTTCACCGAGGGCCACGCCTTCGACGGTTCATCGATCGCAGGCTGGAAGGGAATTGAAGCTTCCGACATGCTTCTGTATCCGGACCCGAACACGGCCCAGATGGATCCGTTCCGCGAAGAGCCCACGCTCAACATCACCTGTGACGTGATCGAGCCCAGCACCGGTAAGGGCTACGACCGCGACCCGCGTTCACTCGCCAAGCGCGCCGAGGCCTATCTCAAGTCTTCCGGAATCGGCGATGCCGCCTATTTTGGACCTGAGCCCGAGTTCTTCATTTTTGACTCGGTGACCTGGAACGTCGATATGTCGGGCAGTTTCGTGAAGATCGCTTCCGAAGAAGCAAGCTGGTCAACCGGACGTGAATTTGAAGGCGGCAACCTCGCCCATCGGCCCCCCGTGAAAGGTGGCTATTTCCCTGTGCCCCCGGTCGATAGCTTCCAGGATATGCGCAGCGAAATGTGCCTGAT
>RFPW01000335.1 GCA_009925965.1 Betaproteobacteria bacterium | reverse complement strand
CCGACCGCCGGGTCGAGCGCCACGCTCACAACGTCGCCCCGATCGAAAACTGCCATCACCAAACCTCTTGCCCGACCGGCTTGGCAAGATCCCAGAGCGCGAGGTCGGCAGGTGGGGACGCCTCAAGATCGCATTTTGCTATGAGATCGGCCAGCACATATTTACGTTTGGGGGCCAGAACAATCTGACCTTGGTCGTTCGTGTCTAACGTCATTGCCTGGCCTGCAGAAAGGCCCAGATTTCTGAGCACACCAGGCGGAAGAACGACCACGGTGCTGTTGCCGTACTTTTTTAGAACAACTTCCATGGTGAATGAATGTTTGGCAGTGTTGAACGTTTCAGTGACGTTAGTTGTTCTGGTGAGGTCAGTCAAGCACCGTTTGGCGGCGGATTCAACGAAGCAGCCCCAGCGACCCTGATGATGCTGCGTGGAACGACAACCCGATTGCCCCAATCTGGGTAAGGCTCGCCTGGTGAGCTTTTGCTGCGCTATCGTTCTGCTTGATTTTCAGAATGATCCTGTGCGCTATGAGTGAAACCTTACGCCTCTACCGATACCGAACGCTGCTCGCTGGCGGCAGGGTGCGCACGCGCACCGAGATGCTCGAACTTCTTGAGATCTCCCCGGCGACTTTTAAGCGCGATCTGACCAAGCTGCGCGATCAGATGCGCATGCCGATTGTGTTCGACCGCGACGCAGGCGGTTACCGGATGGAAGTCGATAGCTCAATGGCTGAGCTTCCGGGGCTATGGTTCAGTCAGAACGAGCTACTCGCACTGGCGACCACCAAACAGATGCTCGAGCAACTCGAGCCCGGGTTCTGGGGTAATCGGCTGCAGCCCCTTCAGGACCGACTCGGTGAGCTGCTCGAGTGGCATGGCATCGATCCGTTGGAGCTTTCACGCCGGGTGGCGGTGCTGAACACTGGCAAGCGCCGCTTCGAATCCAACGCGTTCGATGCGGTATCGCAGGCCAATTTCACGCGCTGCCGGGTCATGGTCCGACACTTCGGTCGCCAGACGGGGGAGGTGACCGAGCGGGTGATTTCGCCCCAGTGTCTGGTGTACTACCGCTCGAACTGGTACGTCGACGCGTGGTGCCACCTGCGAAATGATCTGCGCAGTTTTTCGATTGATGCGATGGAGTCGGCGACCTTGCTATCGGATGAGGCGGTCGAGGTCGATCCCGTCAAGATTCATGAAACCTTCGGGCGCGGATACGGGATTTTTGGCGGGGCGCCGGTGGGGCGCGCGAGGCTCAAATTCTCAGCGCGGCGAGCACGTTGGGTGGCCCAGGAAGAGTGGCACCCCGATCAGGTCTCGTCATTACTACCCGATGGGACGCTGACATTGGAGGTTCCGTATTCCGACACGCGGGAGTTGATCGGGGAAATCCTGCGCCACGGCACTGATGTTGAGGTGATCGAACCGCAGAACTTGCGAGAGCAGGCCGCGGCGACTATCGACAAGATGCTTAACGTGTACCGCTAGACCTCCCAGTCCCCTTGCTCGGTCATCGAGATTTTGTCGACAGGGCAAATCGGTGGTCCGATCACCAGGAATTTCTTGAGCATGGGAACAGTAAACCCGCACTCCGTGCAAACCGCTCGAGGCCTAGGTGCGCGGGTGCGGCGCACGACTGAGACCTTCAGTTTGCCGTGAGGGTAGGGTCCCAGGGTTACGGCGAGCTCGCTTAGCTTGGCGAGAAGTTCTGGGCCCGCCCCCGCACTGCGCATTGGGCCTTCCATGCCAAGTTTGAGAGCCATCTTCTTGAACTCTTTGCCATGCTTGTGCACGCAATCATCGACTGCGTGCACGAGTTCGTGGACCAGCGTATCGAGCACCGCGACAGGGTCGGCGAGCGAGGGGCTGATAAAAATTTGGTTGCGCGAGTCTTCGCTGCCTGACTTGGCCCAGCACTGGCCAATGTGGCCG
>RFPW01000334.1 GCA_009925965.1 Betaproteobacteria bacterium | reverse complement strand
GTTCGCCACGCATTCTGATCGAAGCACCGGCGAGAGCCGGTTGCCTGGTTAGAGCTAAAACGCCGGGGAAACCTGGCGTTTTTTTTCGCCCCAAGAAAGCTTTGAGGCATGGTCCCGATCGCGAGGCGGTCCTAGCAGGAGCATAGATTGCGTTTGGATTTGCGTCTCAGTGTGTACTGCGACACTTCTCCAAAGGACATGCACCATGATGCGACCTCTTCAGCCCCTCCAAACTGTCCGGCCTTTCCTCGGTTCGGATGCCCGTGCATGCACTACAGCGCCACACGTCTCAGCGCAATTTCAGCGTGCGCGCGGCGCGATGTTTCTGGGCCTCTCCGCTGCCCTGCTCATTGCGCTGTTTACGACTCAAACAAGGGCTCAATCGACTTACCCCCCCATGGAAGCCAGCACTGACGTTGCCCAGGCCGCTCAGGGGCCAACCGCTCAACCACGATTTTCGCCACGCACGCTGACATCACCCGAGCAGAGCCAGTCCGACCGAGGTCAAGAATACGCCTCGCTTGACGAGCGTATCGAGTCCGTGGTTCGCCGCACCCTAGCAGCCCAGCAACGAGCTGAGGCGGCTGAACGCGAACGGATGAACATGGAGCGTGCAAACACAGCCAACGAGTACCCCGTTCCGCTTAATCTGGAATAGGCTCGCTAGGGCTGGGGTGTTGACGGCGCTGGGGTATTAACGCAACTGCGGTTTCAACGGCGTCGGGCGTTCAGGTCGTCTCTACGGCGCGCAACTCACGCCTGAGGATCTTGCCCACGTTCGTTTTCGGCAGCTCAGTTCGGAACTCGACCAGTTTGGGCCGCTTATAACCCGTGAGGCCCTTCGCGCACCAATCGAGCACTTCCTGCTGGGTCACGGCCGGATCCCGCCTGACGACAAAAACCTTTACTGTCTCACCAGCGGCGCCGTCGGGTACGCCAACCGCCGCGCATTCCAGCACACCTGGATGTGCGGCAACCACCTCCTCGACCTCATTCGGATAGACATTGAAGCCCGACACCAAAATCATGTCCTTTTTGCGGTCGACCACCTTGAAATACCCGCGCTCGTCCACGACCCCGACATCGCCGGTCCGAAAGAACCCATCCGACGTCATCACGCGGGCTGTCTCCTCGGGTCGATTCCAGTACCCCGCCATGACCTGCGGGCCACGAATTGCGATCTCGCCACGCTCCCCGATCGGGAGTTCATTCCCCTCATCGTCCAGGATGCACGCTTCGGTCGAGGGAATAGGCATACCGATGGTTCCGCTATAGGCATCCGCATCGCTCGGATTGCAAACGGCTGAGGGCGATGTTTCCGACAATCCATAACCCTCGCAAATCGGACATCCCGTAATTTGCAACCAACGATCGGCAACGGCTTGCTGTACCGCCATGCCACCCCCATTGGATACCCGCAAATCTGAATGGTCGAGGCTCGCAAAGTCCGGATGATTGGCAAGCGCGTTATACAAAGTATTGACCGCGGGAAAGACAGTGGGCCTAACCTTCGCAAGCTCCGAAATCAGTCCCGGCAGGTCGCGGGGGTTTGGAATCAGCAGATTGAGTGAGCCCGTACGGGCACCCAAGAGCGAACAAACCGTGAGCGCGAAGATGTGATAAAGCGGCAGCGCGCACACAATCGTCATCTGCTCGGGCGGCGGTGGCATCCGCGGATTATGCAAGGCTGGTTGCATCCAGGCTTCAGACTGCAGCAGGTTCGCGATGATATTGCGATGCGTCAGCATGGCCCCTTTGGACAACCCCGTCGTGCCGCCGGTGTACTGCAAAAAAGCAATATCGTGGCGCTCGACCGCGACGGGACTCAAGCGCGACGCGGCGCCAAGACGCAGCACTTCATTAAAGCCCATGGCGTTGGGCAACTGAAAGGCGGGCACCATTTTCTTGACATGGCGCACCACCAAATTCACCAGCGCGCCTTTGACCAACCCAAG
>RFPW01000333.1 GCA_009925965.1 Betaproteobacteria bacterium | reverse complement strand
GCATTGGTCGTCATGGCAACAACATCCGGATCGAAAGGGCCAGAGTATAGCTAGGCCGAGGCCGAGGCCGAAGCTGGGTGCAAGGACTAAGCCGGGGGCAAGGATGAGCCCGCCCCCCGCCCTGACCTACTTCTTGGCTTTCTCCTTGGCCGCAGACGCCACCTTGGTTGCGCTGCCACCGGGAGCGGCAAGCTCTGGATGCTCGGCCAGCATGCTCACGCCATAGAGCGGTTTGTATGCACCCTGGTGGCAGGTCGCACAGTTGGCTTTGGGTGCATCGCCCAGGGGATACACCGGTTGTAGAGGATCAAGATACGTCGAGTTGAGATCGCGCAGCATCCGGATGCCATACCACGCCGTATTACGAGTGGGTGGATTATTGGCCCACTCTCCCATCGCGCGAGTGTTGTGGCAATAGGTGCAGTTGACCCCCAGTGCGCCTGAGAAATGCATCATCAGGCCATAGGTATGTTCGGCATCCTTGGTGCCCATCGGATTGCTTCGGTCTGGCAAGGCGGCTTTTGAAGCGACCCGGATTTCGTTGCTCCCCTTTTCGCCACCCAACAGATAAGTTGAAAACGGATCCACCGGCAATGAGCTGTAGCCAACCTTCAGGCTCGGTTCGTTCTGTCCGAACCGATTACCCAGCATCGAATCAGGACGTCCCTTCGCTTCCTGAGCAGACCATATCTCGGCCGGCACCGGCTGACCGCGATGGCAGGTGAAGCAAGTTACCCCGGTGGCGCCGACGTGCGGCTTCCAATCGGCGTTGACGTGTTGGGTCATCTGCAACATGCGACGCGCAACGACTTTGGTGTACATCGAGTCATCCGCGAAATTTGCTGGGTTGTGGCAGTAAACGCAACCCTGCTCGGGTGCGACCCAATTCGTGATCGCGGTCATGGTGCGCACGAACTCGCCAGCGCTCAGATTGCCCAGGACCTGGACATTCTGATAAATCTGCGAGGCCTTGGGGCCTTCGCTCGAGGCGGGCGGCAGCGGATCAGGCGCCTGATGTTTGGGGATCTGGAGTGCGACCAGGCGGGGATTCGCCACCTGCTCCATGCCATTGCCCCGATAGCCGCGCTGCACGGTATCCATCGGCGGCCGTTCACACCCGGCCAACACGACGGTCAAGCCCAGGAGCACCGCAAGGGAACGAAGACTCGCTTTCATTTGCCAGCTCCTGGTACGACGTTGACGGTTGCTCCGGCGGCCGATGGGTTGGCGGTGTAAGGATCGACGTATTCAGGCCAGATCTGCGGATAGGCCGGTGCCACGTGGTGCTTGACTGCCCAAAGATACCAGTTGTCGACGACGGTACCGGTCAACAAGATCCCGATTCCCCCCGTGAGCGTCGTCAGCACGGCGAACCACCAGGCCCAACGATGAATCGACTCCATGGTGGCGTTAAAGCCCATGGTCCAGCGCCAGAACAAGGCTGCACGCTCGGTGGCTGTGCCACGGTCGACGATCTGCTCGATTTCACGCTCACCACCCAGCCGACTGACCGCCAGAATCGTGGCACCGTGCATGGCAAACAGCAGTGCAGAGCCGTACAGAAACACGATCGACAGCATGTGGAAGGGGTTATAGAACAAGTTGCCGTAGCGCAGTGAGAAGGCCGCGGTCCAGTCCAGGTGCGGAAAGATCCCAAACGGCACCGCTTCGCTCCAGCTACCCATCAGGACCGGGCGAATGAACCCAAGCACGAGGTAAAGCCAGATGGCCGATGCGAACGCCCAGGGCACATGTGTGCCCATACCAAGGGCTACCGCGCGGCGGTACATCCGGACCCACCACAGCAGGATCGCGGTGGTCAGGAAGAAACCAGTGACCAGCCACCAGCCACCTTGATTGAGGGGCGGGAAGCGCAAGCCCCATTCGGGTCCAGGGGGCTCGAGCGCAAGCCAGAACAGTTGACGCAGGAACTCTTTGGGGTTCCAGTCGACCGACGCGAACAT
>RFPW01000332.1 GCA_009925965.1 Betaproteobacteria bacterium | reverse complement strand
GAACTACGCCAAGCGCCAGGTTGGCAATCGCATCTATGGCGGGCAGAGCTCCCACTTGCCGCTCAAGCTGAACATGGCGGGTGTCATTCCCCCGATTTTCGCGTCCTCGATTATTTTGTTTCCAGCGACGCTGACGCAGTGGTTCTCATCCGGCGAAAGCATGTCTTGGCTGAAGGATATTGCGGGAATGTTATCGCCGGGACAGCCGGTCTACATTCTCCTGTACGCGGGGGCGATTGTTTTCTTCTGCTTCTTTTACACGGCACTGGTTTTTAATAGTCGCGAGACCGCCGACAACCTCAAAAAGAGCGGCGCGTTCGTCCCTGGGATCCGGCCTGGAGAACAGACTGCCCGCTATGTCGACAAGATTCTGATGCGACTGACGCTGGCCGGCGCCGTCTACATCACGCTCGTTTGTCTGTTGCCTGAGTTCTTGGTGCTTAAGTGGAACGTTCCGTTCTACTTTGGCGGCACCTCGCTCTTGATCATTGTTGTCGTCACGATGGATTTTATGAGCCAGGTTCAGGCTTATGTGATGTCGAACCAGTACGAAGGTCTGCTCAAAAAAACCAGTTTCAAGGGAGGGCGACGCTGATCGCTTGTGGCGGTTGGGTTAGCCAGAGGATGGTGAATGTCCAAGGATGATGTGATCCAGATGCAGGGGGAGGTCTTAGAAAATCTGCCCAATGCAACCTTTCGGGTCAAACTCGAGAACGGCCATGTCGTGCTCGGTCATATATCCGGAAAGATGCGAATGCATTACATCCGAATTCTGCCGGGTGACAAGGTGACGGTTGAGTTGACGCCCTACGATTTGTCGCGGGCGCGCATTGTGTTCCGCTCGAAGTGAGTTATCAGGAGTTTTGAAATGAAAGTCATGGCATCGGTCAAGAAGATCTGCCGCAACTGTAAGGTCATCAAGCGCAAGGGCGTGGTCCGGGTGATCTGTACGGAGCCCCGCCACAAGCAGCGTCAAGGTTGAACGTAGAGGATAACGATGGCACGTATCGCCGGGATTAACATCCCCAATCATCAGCACGCCGAGATCGGTCTAACAGCCATTTTCGGAATCGGTCGGACCCGCTCGCGCGCAATCTGCGACGCAGCAGGGATCCCCCGTGATCGTAAAATGAAAGACCTGAATGACGCCGAGCTCGAGCGTCTGCGCGACGGTGTGGGTCGATTCACGATCGAGGGCGACCTGCGCCGCGAGGTGACGATGTCCATCAAGCGACTGATGGATCTCGGGTGTTACCGCGGAATGCGCCATCGCCGTGGCCTGCCCGTCCGCGGTCAGCGCACCCGGACCAATGCTCGTACCCGCAAGGGCCCGCGTAAAGCCGGCATTGCGCTGAAGAAATAAAACTGGAGCACACGCGTCATGGCCACCAAGTCCCAACAACAGCAGAAGGCGCAAGCCGCTGCACGCGTTCGCAAGAAGGCGAAAAAGAACGTCTCTGACGGCGTCGCCCATGTGCACGCGTCGTTTAACAATACGATTATTACGATCACGGACCGGCAGGGCAATGCCCTTTCGTGGGCGACCTCCGGTGGACAGGGTTTCAAAGGTTCGCGCAAGTCGACCCCGTTTGCGGCCCAGGTCGCGGCCGAGGTGGCTGGGCGTGCGGCGCAAGAATGCGGCATCAAGACGCTCGATGTGTTGATCAAGGGCCCGGGCCCGGGTCGCGAGAGCTCGGTGCGTGCGCTCAATGCGCTCGGGATCAAGATTGTTTCGATTGCGGATGTCACCCCGTTGCCGCACAACGGCTGCCGGCCTCCAAAGAAGCGTCGGATCTAAGCTGGTTTTGAGCCTGATTTAAGTTTGTTTGTACGCGGAATCATTTAAGACCCCTGTTCGCGGTTGCCTGCAAGCGTGAACTGACCGCAGCGAAAGCGCTGCAGTCCCAGGCCAGTCGGGCTGGGGCTAGGCATTTGAAGAAGGAGCCCTAACGTGGCACGGTATAC
>RFPW01000331.1 GCA_009925965.1 Betaproteobacteria bacterium | reverse complement strand
CTGCACCACCAGATGCTCCAGGCTGGACAGCGCGTGGCGCGCATGGTTCAGGTCCGGGTCGCTCATGGCTGGGTTCTCGCCCATGATGTACATGCCGCGCACCTTGTGCGGATCAGTGTCCGGAGCCAGGACCTTGTGCATGATTTCCACCACCGTGTAGCCGGGTTGGTCATCGAGCACTATGGCCCCCACGCTCGCCACTTCGTGCGGTTCGCTTCCCCCCGAGGGCGGGTTGCCCACCTTGGGGCGCCCCGGCGGCGGGGACGTACCCCAGAAGCTTTCAAACCACTCGCGCACCTTCGGGTCAGTCACGCGCTGGTAGTTAGGGAACATCATCGGAATCAACCCCGCGTCCGACGCTCCCTGCACGTTGTTCTGGCCGCGCAGCGGGTGCAGGCCGGAGCCGGGCTTGCCGATCTGCCCGGCCACGGTGCAAAGCGCAATCAGGCAGCGCGCGTTGTCAGTGCCGTGTACATGCTGGCTCACACCCATGCCCCACAGAATCATGGCGCTTTTAGCGGTGGCAAAAGCGCGTGCCACTTCGCGCAAAGTCCGGGCGGGAATGCCACAAATAGGCTCCATGGCCTCGGGGCTGTAACCCTTTACGTTGTCGCGCAACGCTTCAAAATTGCTGGCGCGATGCGCAATGAACTCAAGGTCTACCAAGCCTTCTTCGATGATCACATGGATCATCGCATTGAGCATTGCCACATCGGTATCGGCCTTGAACTGCAGGGTGCGCCAGGCGTGGCGGCCGATGTCGGTCATGCGCGGGTCGGCCAACACAATCTTCGCGCCCTTTTTGGCGGCGTTCTTCATCCAGGTGGCAGCCACCGGGTGGTTGCCGGTGGGGTTGGCGCCAATGACAAAGATCAGCTCGGAGTGCTCGACATCGTTGACCTGGTTGCTCACAGCGCCTGAGCCCAGGCCCTCTAACAGCGCCGCCACGCTGGAGGCATGGCACAGGCGGGTGCAGTGGTCCACGTTGTTGCTGCCAAAACCGGTACGCACGAGCTTCTGGAACAGGTAAGCCTCTTCGTTGCTGCCCTTGGCGCTGCCGAAACCGGCAAGGGACTTTTTGCCGTGGGTGTCGCGCAGGCTCTTGAGCTTGCCGGCGGCCAGTTCGAGCGCTTCATCCCACGTTGCTTCCCGGAACACCTCGGACCAATCGGCCGTGTTGCGGTTAAGATTTTCAAGCGTTTTGGGGTCTTTTGGCACACCCGCTTTGCGGATCAGCGGGACTGTCAGGCGCTGGGGGCTGGCTGCATAGTCAAAACCGAAACGCCCCTTGACGCACAAACGGCCGTGGTTGGCCGGGCCATCGCGCCCGTCCACGCTGACAATGGTGTTGCCCTTGACGTTATAGGTGAGCAGGCAGCCCACGCCACAGAAAGGGCAGACCGAATCGACCTTTTTGTCCACCACTTGGGAGCCGATCTGCGACTTGGGCATCAGCGCACCGGTGGGGCAGGCCTGCACGCATTCGCCGCAGGCCACGCAGGTGCTGTCGCCCATCGGGTCGGACAGATCAAAAACAATGGCGCTGTGGCTACCGCGGAAGGCGTATCCGATCACGTCGTTGACCTGCTCCTCGCGGCAGGCACGCACGCAGCGGTTGCACTGGATGCAGGCATCGAGGTTGACCGCCATGGCGGGGTGGGAAATGTCGGCTTTGGGCTGTTCGCGGCGCAAGGCCTTGAGTTCCGGGCGCACGGTAACGCCCATGTGTGCTGCCCAAGTGCTGAGCTCGCCGTGCTGCTGAGACTCCGCGTGCTCGTTCCACTTGTAGCCCACATCCGGCATGTCGGATAGCAGCATCTCCAACACCATATTCTGGCTCTTCACCGCCCGTTTGCTGGTGGCTTGCACTTCCATTCCTGCTGTGACCGTGCGGCAGCAGCTCGGGGCTAAAGTGCGCTCGCCTTTGACTTCCACCACACAGGCACGGCAGTTGCCGTCAGCGCG
>RFPW01000034.1 GCA_009925965.1 Betaproteobacteria bacterium | reverse complement strand
GTGCTTCAGTGCAGACGGCGCAGACGGCGCAGACGGCAAAGAGGGCGGTTCGACACGCCCGGATCGGGGGCCGGGGGGTTCTGGCAAAACGGGCGTCACCCGACGGACGCGGCGCCCTTGCAACAGTAGCCATGGACCGAGTATCAGGGTGGCCAGTAGCGCCACCCAATCTGTCCGTGGCACGTCGCCCGTCAATCAATCGAAGCGGGAAAAATCGGGCGCGCGTTTCGCGGCGAATGCGGCGAAGGCCTCCTGCGCCTCCGCTGATTTGAGCCGCTCACCGAACGATCGAAACTCCTCGGTCATACGGCTCTGAATCGGATCGCTTTGGCCGAGCTTCATCAATCGCTTGGTCTCACGGACCGCGGCCGCAGGCAGGGCAGCCAGGCGTAGCGCTCGCTCCCGGGCCCCGGTCAAGAGTTCCGCCGCAGGTACGACCCGATTCACCAAACCGTAAGCAAGGGCGGTCTGCGCATCGATGGATTCGCCCAGTAGCAAGAGGCTAGCTGCACGTGCCCAGCCCAGCGATTGCGGCAGTAACAGGCTTGATCCAGCTTCCGGGCAAAGCCCAAGTGGCACGAATGGCATCGAGAGACGCGCCGTATCGGCTGCGTCAATCAGATCGCAATGTAAGAGCATCGTCGTTCCAATACCCACCGCCGGCCCGGCGACGGCAGCAACTACGGGCTTTGGACAGGTCGAGATGGCCCGCAGAAAACGCAGCACGGGCATTTCCTCGGATCGCGGGCGCTGCGCCACGAAGTCTTCGAGATCGTTACCGGCGGTGAAACAGGTATCACTGCCCTGCAGCAGCACCACGCGGACCTCGGCCTCCGAATGCGCGCGGCCGAAGGCCTCAGCCAACTGTTCGTACATGGCTGCTGTAATGGCATTCTTGCGCTGGGCGCGATCGAATCGGACGCTTAACACCCGATCTTGCAGTTCGACCTGAATCATGCTTTTCTCAGAAGAATTTCAACCCGTCGAATGTACCGAAAAAGGTCAATCCGCAGTGCGCCCGATCCGTCTCCATGTCAGCTGATCACTCGATTGAGAACCGCGGTCTTTGGCTTGGATTGGTCGGGGTCCTGATCTTCGCGATGACCTTGCCGATGACCAGACTCGCAGTCGGCCCGACGGATGCTCCCCAACTGAGCCCACTTTTCGTCACGGCCGGGCGTGCCATGGTAGCGGGTCTCTTGAGCGCGCCGACCTTATGGTTCACCGGGGCGGCGCCCCTGCCACGCCAGTACTGGCCCGCGCTTGCGGTGTCAGCGATTGGAACGGTCGTTGGGTTTCCCTTGTTTCTCTCGCTTGCCCTGCGGGAGGTCCCAGCGATGCATGCCGCGGTGGTCACCGGCCTCCTGCCCCTGGGCACGGCGGTGGTAGCCGCACTCACTTTTCGACAACGACCCTCAGTGGCTTTTTGGCTGTGCGCGCTGGCCGGATGTGCGTTGGTCATTGCCTTTGCATGGTTCGAGGGCGGGGGACACTGGAGCCGGGCCGACCTGTGGCTGGGCCTGGCAATGCTCAGCAGTTCGGTGGGCTATGTTGCGGGCGCGCGCATCTCGACCGAGGTTCCGGCCCAGCAGGTGATCTGCTGGGTGCTCGTCTCGTCCCTACCCCTGACTCTACCCGTGGCCTTGCTCAACTGGCCTAGCCATCCAGTCGAGTGGTCTGCCTGGGGCGGATTCGGCTATGTGTCGGTTTTTTCGATGTGGCTGGGATTTTTCGCCTGGTACCGAGGGCTCGCCATCGGCGGCACAGTGCGCGTCAGCCAGGTGCAACTCCTGCAGCCGTTCTTAGCGCTGCTGATGGCCGTCCCCATATTGGGCGAGCCCCTCAAGGCTTCAACCGTGGCCTTCGCGCTCGCCGTCATTGCGATCGTACTGATCGGTAAACGCATGCCGACTCAATAAGATCGATTCATCCCTGTCAGTCGATCCGCTCGAATACCCCGGCCGCGCCCATCCCAGATCCGACACACATGGTGACCATGCCCCAGCGCTGCTGGTGATGGCGCATGCCGTGGATTAATTGCGCAGCCCGAATTGCACCCGTTGCACCGAGCGGGTGACCCAGCGCAATCGCACCGCCCACGGGGTTGACGCGCGCCGGATCCAGACCCAGTTCACGAATCACCGCTAAGGCCTGCGCCGCGAAGGCTTCATTGAGTTCAATCCGCTCGAGTTGATCCTGCGTGATGCCGGCATGGCGCAGCGCAATCGGGATCGCTTCCTTGGGCCCAATGCCCATGACCTCAGGTGCAACCCCGCGCACAGAAAATCCGGCAAAGCGCGCGAGCGGCGTCAAATTGAAGCGCCTCAAAATCGTTTCAGATACCAGTAGCAGCGCGCCTGCTCCGTCCGAGGTCTGCGAGCTATTCCCAGCGGTCACCGACCCCTTGGCGGCAAATACCGGTCGCAATTTGGCGAGCGCGGCCAAGGACGTGTCGGCCCGTGCGCCTTCGTCGTGAGTCACCCGACGTGATTGCAGATGAACCGTGCCGTTGGCCAGGTCCGCCGAGCGCTCTGTCACTTCGATCGGGGCGATCCCCAGGGGTTCACCGGCGGCCTGTGCGGCCAAGGCACGCGTATGGCTTTGGAGGGCAAAAGCGTCCTGATCTTCACGGGAGACGTTCCAGCGCTGAGCAACCTTCTCCGCCGTTAGACCCATGCCGTAGGCAATCCCAATGGGCTCATCAGACGCAAAGAATGCCGGGTTGAACGAGGGTGCATTGCCCATCATGGGCACCATGCTCATCGATTCGGTGCCCCCCGCCAGCATCACATCGGCCTCGCCAATCCGAATCCGATCGGCCGCCATGGCAATGGCGCTAAGTCCGGAGGCGCAAAAACGATTGACCGTCACACCGCCCACGGTGTCGGGCAGACCAGCCAGCAACACCCCCATCCGCGCGATATTGAGGCCCTGCTGGGCTTCAGGAATCGCACATCCGATGATCGCGTCTTCAATTGAAGCGGGGTCGAGAGCGGGAACCTGCTCGAGCGCCGCGCGAATCGCGTGGGCCAACAGGTCATCCGGACGTGTCGTGCGAAATACACCCCGGTGAGATTTACCGATCGGCGTGCGCGCGGCCGCCACGATATAAGCGTCTTGTAAGGTTCGGGTCATGATGGTTTCCTTAATTGCGCACCGGCTTACCGGTCTGCAGCAGTCCCATGATGCGTTCCTGGGTTTTCGGGTGCGCAAGAAGCGCCGTAAAGGCCTGACGCTCGAGCGCCATAATCCAGGCCTCGTCGACTTCGGTCCCAGCGTCGACATCACCCCCACACATCACTTCTGCGATGGTGAAGCCCAGATGCGCATCGTGGGGACTGGCAAAACCGCCGTCGCGCAGATTGACAATGCTGGCCTTGAAAGTGGCTGCGCCCTCACGCCCGGCCACTTTGAACTTGGCCCGCCGGGGCGCCCGGTAGCCTGCATCGGCCATCGCCTGCACCTGTCGAATCGCCACGAACAGCAATTCACGCGCGTGAAACACAATCGGGTCGGTCGGCAGCAGATAGCCGAGTTCGCGCGCCTCGAGTGCTGACTTGGAGACGGTGGCCATCGCGGCCGCCTGAAAATGTCGTCGCAAAAAGTGAAACAACGGGGCGTCGGGCGCCTGCGCTTGCAACTCCGCTGCCCGCCGCGCGCCATGCGCAAGGCCGCCCGCACCCGGGATCAGTCCGACACCCACTTCAACCAGCCCCATATAACTTTCGAGCGCCACGACGCGTTTGGCGCAATGCAAGGCGATCTCGCACCCACCGCCCAGCGCCATGCCATGAACAGCAGCCACCACGGGGACCTGTGCATACCGCATGCGGAGCATCACGTCTTGCAATTTCTTGATATCACCTTCAACCGCTTTCGGGCCGCCCTTCATAAAGGCCGGCATCGAAGACTCAAGATCGGCACCGGCCGAAAAAGGTTCATCGGGTGACCAGATCACCACCCCCCGATAGTGCGACTCGCCCACTTCCACCGCGCGCAACAAACCTTCGCCCAGGCCCTGATTGATCAGATGCATCTTGGTCTTGAAGGAGAGAATCAGAACATCGTCGACGCCCGACCGATCGAGTGTCCAAAGCCGAACCGACTCGTCCTCAAATACCGTATGACCGGCAATTTTAGGATCGGCTGGATCGCTGCCCACCAGACCAGCGGGAAAGAGCTGGCGTGCCATGACCGGCAACTGCGGCGCTGCGATAAACGAGCCCAGATCGGCACCCGGATTGGCGCCAAAACCACCGCCGGCGCCAACCGCCGTGGGCGACCACGAGCCCTCAGTCTGATGAACGCCGCCGCGCTGTGCGACTGGCCCTGCAAACACCCAGGCGGGCAAGGGGGTCGCGACCAGGGCCTCGCCCGCTGCGATGTCCTCGGCAATCCACTGGGCGACCTGGGTCCACCCCGCCAATTGCCAGAGCTCAAACGGACCTTCGCCCCAGCCAAACCCCCAACGCACAGCCAGATCAAGCTCGCGTGCACTCGCGGCGATATCGCCCAAATGAATCGCGGCATAGTGAAAGCTGTCGCGCATCACCGACCACAGGAATCGCGCCTGTGGATTGGTCGATTCGCGCAGTAACTGGAGCCGCTCGGACCACGTTTTCTTCTTCAGAATGCGGGCGACCGTCTCGTCGGCTTTGGCCCCCGCAGGCACGTAGGCCGTTGCCCATTCGGATCGGTCAATCGGCGTCCCGCGCGCTCTTGCTGCGGCCGCCACGGCAAGTGCCTTTTCGGAATCGATCCGCAGGATCGCTTTGCCTTCCCGACGATAAAAGCCGGCGTCACTCTTCTGACCGAGCGCCCCCGCGGCAAGCAGCGCCTGCAACAAGGCGGGCTGGGCATAGAGCGCATGAAACGGATCGTCAGGGAGTTGGTCGTCCATGGTCCGAATGACGTGACTCAGGGTGTCCAGACCGACCACATCGGCGGTCCGGTAAGTGCCGCTCTTGGCACGCCCCAGGCGCGCCCCGGTCAAGTCATCGACCACGTCCATGGTCAAACCGTGCCGCTCGGCCTCGATCATCACCGCGACCATGCCAAAGACCCCGATCCGGTTGGCAATGAAGTTCGGCGTGTCCTTGGTGCGAACCACCCCCTTGCCCAGGGTGGACGTGAGAAAGCCCTCGAGACGATCGAGCACATCGGCACGCGTCTGCGCGATCGGGATCAACTCGGCCAGATGCATGTAGCGCGGCGGATTAAAGAAATGCACCCCGCAAAAACGCGCCTTCAGATCCTCTGGAAGTGCCTGGGCCAACGAGCCAATCGACAACCCCGAGGTGTTCGACGCCAGCACCGCGTGCGGCGCGACCATCGGTGCAATGCGTCGATATAGATCGTGCTTCCAGTCCAGACGTTCAGCGATCGCCTCAATGATCAGATCACATTCGCCGAGGAGCGCGAGGTCGTGTTCATAATCGGCGGGCTGGATCGTATCAGCCAATCCGGCCAATCCCAGAGGTGCCGGGCTGAGTTTGCGCAAGCCGGCGATCGCGCGCTCGGCGATGGCGCGACTCGAGGGCGGAGGGGTTTGGTTCGACGATTGGGTCCCAGGTTGAGTCGGCAAATCAAACAGCACGGTGTCGACGCCAGCATTGGTCAGGTGGGCCGCAATCTGTGCGCCCATGACGCCTGAACCGAGTACCGCAACGCGGCGCACGAGGAATCGTTGATCGATGGCATTCATCCAAAAATTTCCATGGTTGAGCGATCAGGGCAAGGGCTCATTCAGAACAAATCCGCTTCGAGTGTCATCAGGCAGGCCGCGCCAGCGCGAGCGCTGACCAACAAGCCAGCGGTTTCGGGCAACAGACGGGCAAAGTAGAAACGTGCGGTCGCGAGCTTGGCGCGATAGAAGGCCTCGCCATCGGGCTTCGCGCCCCCGTGATCGAGTGCAATCAAGGCCATCCGCGCCCAGAGGGTGGCCGTCATCAGGTGGCCAATCAAACGCAGATAATCGACCGAAGCCGCGCCGACTTCATCGGCATTGCCCATCGCCTTCATGGCAATTTCCATCGTCACCTTCTCGACCTTTGCGGCGAGATCGGCGAGCGGGTTGACGAACTCGGCCATGTCCTCACGGTGCCCATGGGCCTCGATAAATTCCCGCATCGGCTGGCCCAGCTTCCGCAGTTTTGCACCCTGATCACCGAGCACTTTGCGACCAAGCAGATCCAGCGACTGGATGCTGTTAGTGCCTTCATAAATCATATTGATTCTGGCATCTCGTACGTATTGCTCCACCCCCCACTCACGAATATAGCCATGCCCACCAAAGACCTGAAGCGCGAGGTTGGTGCAGGTAAATCCGTTATCGGTAATGAACGCCTTGATCACGGGCGTCATGATCGCAAGTGCGTCGTCGGCGTCCTGGCGTGCTTGGGCGTCGGGGTGAGACAGATGGGTGTCGAGCAACTGCGCGCCCCAAAGTGCGAGCGCCCGACTCGACTCGGTCCAGGCGCGGATGGTCAGCAACATGCGCCGCACATCGGCATGAACAAGGATCGGATCGGCAGGCTGATTGGCGGCCTTAACCCCCGTCAGGCTTCGGCCCTGGGCGCGATCTTTCGCATACGCCACGGCATTCTGATAAGCCACTTCCATTAACCCAAGCGACTGGATGCCAACGCCAAGGCGAGCCCCGTTCATCATGACAAACATCGCGGGGAGCCCGCGATTGGGTTCACCCACCAACCAGCCGGTTGCGCCATCAAAATCCATGACGCAAGTCGCGTTGCCGTGAATCCCCATCTTCTCTTCGATACGGGCGGCCTTCAGGGCGTTACGTGGGCCGGCGGTGGCGGAGGCGCCTTCGCCTTGTGGCAAGAATTTAGGCACCACAAAGAGCGAGATTCCCCTGGTACCCGCAGGCGCATCGGGCAGTCTCGCCAACACGAGATGAACGATGTTCTGGGTCAGATCATGCTCACCCGAAGAGATGAAAATCTTGGTACCCGTGATTCGGTAGCTTCCATCGACCGCGGGCTCGGCGCGCGTGCGCAACAGACCGAGGTCAGTCCCGCAATGGGGTTCGGTCAGGCACATCGTCCCGCTCCACTCGCCCGAAACCAGCTTGGGCAGGTACGTGGCCTTTTGCTGTGCGCTCCCATGCGCATGGAGGCAGGAGTAGGCGCCAATGGTGAGCCCCGGATACATGGCCCAGGATTGACTCGCCGAATTGAGCATCTCATTCATCGTCGAACCGATGATCGCGGGCAGCCCTTGACCGCCATATTCCGGATCGGCCGACAGCGCCGGCCATCCGGCCGCCTGAAATTGATCCCACGCCTCTTTAAACCCAGGCGGAGTTTTAACCGCGCCCGTCACCGGATCATGTTGGCAACCAACTTCATCGCCTGCGTGATTAACCGGCTGGAGGACTTCCGAACAAAAGCGTCCGCCCTCTTCGAGCACCTGGTCGATCAGAGCACGATCAGTCGAAGCGTGCGCGGGCAACGTGGCGAGATGGGCCTCGGTATCGAGCAGCTCGAAAAGAACGAATTGATGGTCGCGCAGGGGTGCGTGGTACTGGGGCATCGTGTTAATTCCTGAATTAATGATTTAAATGAAAATTTCAGAGGATCAAAAAACCTGCTCGGGGGCAAACGAGCGCATCAAGCGATCGAAGGCCCGATAGGCGCGCTCCGCTGATCCGCTTGAGCGCAACAAGCGCCCATCGTGATGCAGCGTCAAAATGATTCCGTGCAACTCAAACACCACTTGCTCGGGGTCCGTCGATGCCTCCAACTGATGAGACTCAATGGCCTGCGACACCGCCCGCACCAGTTCACGCTGCCAGCCGCGCACCATGCGGACCAAGACATCGCGCACCGGGCCGGACCGGTCGTCGTACTCGGCCGCGCCAGAAATAAAAATGCACCCATGCGGCGCAGTGGAGACGGTGCGCGCAACCCAGGCCTCAAAAATCGCCGCCAGGCGCTCCAAGCCACGCGGGCGGGCCAGAGATGGCCGCAAAACGTCCGCGATAAAACGGGCTTCGTGGGCTTCGAGGACCATGATCTGCAACTCCTCGCGCGATCCGAAATGTGCGAATACCCCGCTTTTGGACATCTGTCGATGCTCGGCCAACTGACCGATCGTCAGCCCCTCCAGACCCTGTTGCGCAGCAATCTGCAGGGCAGCATCGACGATGCCGGCACGGGTTTGCTCCCCTTTTCCCAATTTACCCAATTTACCCAACCTATCCAATCTACCCAATCTGAGCCAATTGTCGCTATCCGTTCAATATCGAGCATGAGAAAAAAATACGAACGGTCGTACTATTTTCGAAATTTGCCGTGCTGTCAAGCCCAGCCAATCGACGGCGAACCAATCCGTGGTTGAGCCCCTCAGGCGCCGACAATCCATCCTTCGAGCGGGTCCATGTCGGAGGGCAAACCCCAATTCGTCGCCCGGCGGGTCAGGGCCCAGGCGGCCAGTACCAAAGCCAGGACAGCATCGAGCCGATCAGCGCCGGGCTCGTCAACCAGTTGCTCGCGCATCCCCAGAGGCAAGATAACGGGGCGGCCGTCAAAACCGTAAGCGCCGCGCTCCAACGACTCCAGGATCGCTTCACGAGCGGCCCGCCGGGGCCCGGTCGCCCCCTGAGCGGCATCGCTCTTATACGACTGCTTACCCACACACGCACGTGCGACCAGCGCCGGGTAGGCTTCGAGGGCGATCCGATCCGGGTCGCCAGCCTGCAATCCAGGTAGCGTCACGCCCGCGGCCAGGAGGCGCGGTACCCCCGCATGCAGCATGAACGCCACCGGCGGGTTAACCCACTTCATCGAAGGACTTGATCGGGCAGGTCCATCGGTGGCCCGGTGCGCGAACCGATGCCCGACGGGGCGATCGGCACAAAAGGACCGAAAGCGCGCCCGAATCTCATCGCGTGAAAGCTGGGTGTACAGGTCAATCATCTCGCGCCAGTTTTCAGGCCAACCCAGGGTCTGCACCAGTGTGCGCGGCAGCCCAAAGGGGAGATCAAACGCGCCCACCCAGGGTCCGGGCCGATTCAGTTGCCCATCGAACGCCGCCCAATCCGGGCAGCGCTCCACCTCAAGGACGCGGATCGCACCCCCGGGCCCGGCTGAGAGCGGGGAATCAAGGACACCTCGGGCCACGGTGATGGGCTTGCGTCGCGAGGGCGCGCTGGTGAAATCCACGCCCACGAGGGTCCAGTCGGTGCTGTACTTAAAGGTGCTGTGCTTAAAATCTGACACGATCGCCTGCCCCGTGACCCGAAATGGCAACCATGGCCCGCAAAAGCCCAAAAGCAAGCCCTTGCAAGCAGCGGGCGGCGAGCCCCCGGCGGGCATGCAGCGTGGGCACCAAGGGGCGTCCGCCATGCTCAATCAAGCGTTCAATCGCACTGCGCAAGACCTGAGCAAACTCCGCGTTGATCACCACGATGTTCGCCTCACGCGCTAACAGCAGCGAAAACGGGTCGATATTCGAAGATCCCACTGTTGCCCAGTCGTCGATCACTGCCGCCTTGGCGTGCAAAAAACTAGGTTGATACTCGACAATTTCAATCCCTGCACTGAGAAACTCCTGATACATCGCCTGTTGGGCCCAATGCGGCAGCCGGTATTCCTCGCGTCCCTGCAACAGCAAGCGCACCCGGACCCCGCGACGGGCGGCCGACCGCAGCGCACGCCGAAAGCGCAGCCCTGGCACAAAATAGGCACAAGCGATCAAAATGTCGTGGCGGGCGTGCCCAATCGCCCGCAGATAGGCGCGCTCAATCGCGTGCCGCAGCCGCAGATTGTCGCGTAACACCAGCATGGCTCTCAGCCGGCCGGCGACCGCCGGCGCTGGGCCGGGCGGATCCGGCATCCTGGACAGCGGCGAGCGGCGGCGCTCCGGCCCATGTCGCGAGCCCATCCGCATCCGCATCCGAAATGGCACGTTCGTCATCGTCAGCTGCCACCAAAGCCGCCAGGCCGCCAAGTGCACACTGGCAACGATCGGGCCCCGCAACTGAACCGCAAAATCGGCGCGCGGTGCTGCCAGAGCGCCGTGATTCGGATCGATCTGATCGTCAATCACGTTGATGCCACCGACAAAAGCGATCTCGCCATCGATGACGGCGAGCTTACGGTGCATCCGTCGAAGACGCTTACGGCTCCAAAGTAGCGCTCGGTTCTCGGGACGAAAAATCTCGATTCGCACCCCCCGCACCCTGCAGGTGCTGGCCTAACGCCGGATCAAATGCGGCACAGCCAAAGCCGTCAATAATCAGATGAACAGCGACCCCCCGGCCAGCGGCCGCAGCCATGGCGCGGGCAATCCGCCAGCCACTCGGGTCGGCCTCGAACAAATAGGTTTCCAGAAAGACAGTGTGCTTCGCGTCGAGCATCGCGCGCTCAAGCGCCGGAAAATACTCGGCCCCGTTTTGCAGCAGGGTGACTTCATTGCCAGCCACCAGGCGGGGACGCAGGGGCGTCATCCAATGAGGAGGGTGAGGAGAATGAGGAGCCAGATCTCGCATCGGCTTCGGAGGGCCCCGGGCTTCGCGCTAAGGGACCCCCGCCAGAAGCCGAAGATCGGCCACCAGCGGTGCATGATCAGATAGCCGCGACCACGCAGAACCCTGCAGAACCTTGACCTGTTCGACCGCAAATCCGCGCTGATAAATCCGGTCAAGCTGCAACCAGGGAAAGAGACTGGGGAACGTTCTCGCGGCGCGCGAACCGGCTTGCGACGTTGACCAGCACTCATGAACGTCGAGCGCCTGGCGTAGGGTGTCGCTCAGACGGTGTCGCCAGTCATTGAAGTCGCCCGCGATCAGGAGCGGCCCTGACGTGGGAACCACATCACGAATCCAGCTAATCAATGCGGCGACCTGACGCTCTCGGCTCGACCCAAGTAGACCGAGGTGGATCACAAAACAATGCACTTCGACCCCGTCGATCCCGACCACGCAATGGAGTACCCCCCGACGCTCCAGCACATGGTCAGATACATCGAGATGGTCGCGGCGCAAGATCGGAAATCGCGACAGAAACGCGTTGCCATGATGGCCATGCAGATAATTGGCGTTGCGCCCGTAAGCGGACTCGAACACCGGTCGGAGCTGCGGGCCATGGGACAGAAAAACCTCCTGACTCTCGCTCGGCCAATGTTTGATGTGGCGGGCGTGACGGTCGTGACGACCCTGAACCTCCTGCAAAAAAATCAGGTCGGCCTTGAGCTCATGCAAGCGTCGGCGCAACTCATGCAAGGTCGCAGCCCGCCGAAATCCAAACAGCTCCGCCGCCACGCCCTTGTGAATGTTGTAGGTGGCAACCCGCAGCGGGAGCAATGATCCAGGCAAAGATCGTGACAAGTTTTAGCGCGAATTCAGAAGGCGATCATCGGCGGCGGGGCAAGGATTCGATTGCGGCGACGTTGGTCATCGAAAAACAGCGCTGAGCCGCCTCGCGCCAGGGCAACCAGAGAAAGCCCAGATGCTCGCGCGCCGACAGCGTCGGCACTTGAATGTCGGGCAGACAGAAACCAAACGCATGCTCGACGTTCTGAGTGACCCCGGGCGCATAACGATGACGCCAATGTGGATAGATTTCATAACGATTGTGCTCGCGCCAATCGGTCAAGACGGATCCAGCGATCACATCGGGCTCGAAGCCCGTTTCTTCAGCCAACTCACGCCGAGCTGTGAGCATGAGCGGCTCGTCCACCGCGTCCTTACTGCCAGTCACCGATTGCCAAAAACCGGGACGGTCGGCTCGCTCCAAAATCAGCACATCCAGCTGTGCCGTGTAGATCACGACCAGCACGGACTCCGGGATCTTGTTGCCGCTCAAGGGCGGTCCGAGGCACGCACCCGGATGTGCAATTCTCTCAACTGCTTCTCGTCGACCAGACTTGGGGCCTGGGTGAGCAAACATTGCGCACGCTGCGTTTTCGGGAACGCGATCACGTCCCGAATCGAATCGGCACCCGCCATCATCGTGACGATCCGATCCAACCCAAACGCGATCCCACCATGCGGAGGAGCCCCATATTGCAGCGCATCGAGGAGAAAGCCAAACTTGGCGCGGGCCTCTTCAGCCTGAAGATTGAGCGCGCGGAAGACCTTACTCTGGACCTCTTCGCGATGAATTCGGACCGAACCGCCACCGATCTCCCAGCCGTTCAAGACCATGTCATAAGCCTTGGCGATACACGCGCCGGGGTCGGTTTCCATCAAGTCTTCATGACCGTCCTTGGGAGCCGTGAACGGGTGGTGGACGGCGACCCAGCGTTGACCCTCTTCGTCATGCTCGAACATCGGGAAATCAACCACCCAGAGCGGTTTCCAAGGCGCCGCATCGAGCAGTCCGTTCTGACGGCCGAACTCTGAATGGCCGATTTTCTGGCGTAACGCCCCGAGCGAATCGGCAACCACCTTCGCCCGATCAGCCCCAAAAAAGACAATATCGCCGTCCTGCGCACCGGTGCGCTCAAGAACAGCGGCGATCGCCGCGTCATGGAGATTCTTGACAATCGGCGACTGCAGGCCGGCGCGTCCCTTGGCCACTTCGTTGACTTTGATCCAGGCCAGTCCGGCCGCCCCATAAATCGCGACGAATTGTCCGTACTGATCAATTTCACTGCGTGAGATCTTGGCCCCGCCCGGTACACGCAGCGCCGCCACCCGACCACCCTTGAGATGGGCCGCGTCGGCAAAGACCTTGAACTCCACATCCCCCAACGCATCGGTGAGGTCGGTGAGTTCGAGCTTGACCCGAAGATCGGGCTTATCACTCCCAAAACGGCGAATGGCCTCCGAGTAGGTCATGACCGGGAATGGCTTGGGTAAGCTCACCGCAATGGCCTGCTCGAAGACATGTCGGATCATGTCCTCAAACAAATCACGAATCTGCTGCTCGGTCAGAAACGAAGTTTCGCAGTCGATCTGAGTAAATTCGGGCTGCCGATCCGCTCGCAGATCCTCGTCGCGAAAACATTTGGTGATTTGGTAGTAGCGGTCAAACCCCGCCACCATCAGTAACTGTTTGAAGAGTTGCGGGGACTGCGGGAGCGCAAAAAACTGCCCGGCGTGGACCCGCGACGGGACGAGGTAGTCGCGAGCTCCCTCCGGCGTGCTCTTGGTGAGCATCGGTGTTTCGATGTCCAAAAATCCCTGAGCGTCGAGGTAGCGCCGCACTTCCATGGCCACGCGGTAGCGCAAGATCAGATTGCGCTGCATCGGCGGTCGGCGCAGGTCCAGGACCCGATGGGTCAACCGGGTCGTTTCGGACAGATTGTCGTCATCGAGTTGAAACGGTGGCGTCACCGACGGGTTCAGAATCTCCAATTCGTGACAGAGAATCTCGACCTCGCCACTGCCGAGGTTCGGGTTGATCGTCCCCTCGGGGCGGCCACGAACCCGACCGGTCATGCGCAGGCAAAATTCATTTCGAATCCGTTCGGCGGTGGCAAATACCGACTCGCGATCGGGGTCACAAACCACCTGGACGATGCCTTCGCGATCACGCAAATCAATAAAGATCACGCCACCATGATCGCGCCGACGCTGGACCCAGCCAAACAGCGTGACAGTTTGATCCAAATGCTGGGCCGAAACATCACCGGCATAGCAGGTGCGGCCGAAAGACGGTGCGCTCATGGCAGACAACTTGGTAAAAAGGTAAGAAGCGCGCGGTCAGCGCGACCGCGGAGGAGGTTTGACGCCCGGCGCCACAACCCCCATGGAAACGACATACTTGAGCGCTTCATCGACACTCATATCGAGTTCGATCACATCCGACATTGGCATCATCAGGAAAAAACCCGAAGTCGGATTAGGCGTTGTAGGTACATAAACCGACACCATGCCGTCACCGGCCCGGCGGGCTACTTCGGGCGCAGGAACGCCCGTCTGAAAGGCAATAGTCCAACAGCCGGCGCGCGGGTACTGGACCAGAAGAGCCTTCCGAAATGCCTGCCCACTGTCCGATAGCAGTGTGTCCGAGACCTGCTTAACGCTGGAATAGATCGTGCGCACAATCGGGATTCTGGCCAGTAACGCCTCCCAAAACAGAACCAGACGCTGGCCAAGAAAGTTAGCCGTCAACATGCCGGTCACCAACACCGCCAGGATGGTGAGCAAGGCCCCAACCCCTGGAATCCGAAGTCCCGTGAAGCGCTCGGGCTGCCAACTGGTCGGCAACAGCGCCAAGCTCTGATCGAGTGTGCTCACGATCAGATTCAAGACCCAGAGGGTGATGACCAGAGGCACCCAGATCAGCAACCCGGTCACCAGGTAACTGCGCAGTCGGTTCATGGGGGTTGGCACCGGTTTATTCACGCTTTCGACCCACCAGCCGCGCTCGCTGAGCTGGCTCCGGTGGTGGAGCTCCCTGAACCCGATCCACCGCCCCCACCCGTCGCGCCCGCGGCCGGTTTAGACCCGCCGGCCTCGGAACCCGCCGAAGTTCCTGCCGAAGTTCCGGCAGTAGACGCTCCGGCAGATTCCTTCCCAGCCGCCGCGCCACCTGATGCACTGTCCTTCGAAGCACCGTCCTTCGAAGCCTCGTCCTTACTACCCTGCCCCTCGGCGCCGCCTTTTTCCGAATCAGAGGCCGGTTTCTTTGCGCCACTGTCGCGAAAATCCGTGGCATACCAACCCGTTCCCTTGAGCTGGAATCCCGCTGCCGTTAATTTGCGGCGATAGCGTTCAGCATGACAGGCGGGGCAAACCGTCAAGACCGGGTCGGACAACTTTTGCAAGGTGTCATGCTCGTGGCCACAAGCGTCACAAAGGTAGGCGTAGATCGGCATGAGGAGAGGATAGTTTCTACAACGAAAAACACTCAAGTATAGCGCTCGCCCGCCGGATTTTCACCGCGGCGCTAGGCCACCTGCCCCATTGCACGCACGAGGGCAGCCCTACGGGCGGTCGCCGCTCCCCCCAATACAAACCCCTGCAAACGTCCCTCGCGATCCTTGAAATGGCCCTCGAGGCCACCCTCGGGTTCCAGATAGCTCCACTCACCGTCGATGCCCTGCGGTGCCGGCACGACGCTCAAGGGGAGAGCCGGCGTTTTAACCGCGACCGGCATCACCGGATAGACCACAGCGGTCGGCACCCCCGTGAGCGTTTTCGCGAGCGCGCGCGCGCCCGTCATGAGGGGCAGGACATACGGCAAGACCTGACCATCGACCTGAGCACAATCGCCCAGCGTCTTGTAAATTCCCTGAATTGAATCATCAGACATTTGGAGTAGAAAGCATGATGACAGCTGAGGAGTTGTGGTTCCCGAATTGTATAGTGTGGGTGTGGCATGAATGAAGTATTTCTGACTCAACAGGTCATACGTCTCAAAAGCGCGCTCCAAATCAATGGACCCCCATAGCGCAAGGGACACACGCATGATCAAATGTTGTGGGCGCTCCACCGTTTTCCCCTTGGTATTGCGAAGAAGATACTGTAGTT
>RFPW01000330.1 GCA_009925965.1 Betaproteobacteria bacterium | reverse complement strand
GGCCAACATGAGTCATGAACTGCGCACGCCCATGCACGGACTGATTGGGATGGCGGAGCTCTTGTTGGACTCGCCGCTGAACGAGGAACAGTGCTCGACAGCCACGACCTTGCAGCGTTCGGCGGAGGCGCTGCTGATCATCCTGAACGACATCCTCGATTTTTCCCGGCTTGAGGCTGAAGCGATGGTCTTCGAGCACGCCCATCTCGATCCCGGGGAACTCGTGCGAGGGGTGGGCGATTTACTGCGCGCCCATGCTGCGCGCAAGGGTGTGTCCCTGATTGTCGATTGTGGCCCGCAGGCGCTGCCATTCATGATCGGTGATGGCAATCGGATGCGGCAGATTCTGGTCAACCTGGTCGGTAACGCGATCAAGTTCACCGCGGGCGGCGAGGTCAGACTGCACGGGCGTTGCGTGCCCGACGCGTCGGGCAGTGACTGGCTGGAAGTCGCCGTCATCGATACCGGAATCGGGATTGCGGCGGATGCGCTCGCGGGCCTTTTTGATCCTTTTACGCAGGCCGATGCGTCGATCACGCGCCGCTTTGGTGGCACTGGTTTGGGTTTGGCGATTTCGCGTCGCTTCGCCCGTTGCCTGGGCGGCGATGTGGAGGTGCAAAGCACCCTGGGGGTGGGTTCGAGCTTCACGCTCAGGCTCCCACTCGGTGGCCTGGAGAATGCCCTTGTGGCGGGAGCGCCAGGATTGACAACCGGATCGACCAAAGTGTCGACCAAAGTAGACACCGAGCCCCAAGATCGCCTGGGTGAAATGGCGATTCTGGTGGCCGATGACCATCCAATCAACCGGGAGTTGATTCGTCGGATGCTCGCGGGCTTGGGCCAAACCGCATTTCTTGTTGAAGACGGTGCTGCGGCCTTTGCCGCAGTGCGCGAGCGACGGTTCGATCTGGTGTTGATGGATGTGCAAATGCCCGTGCTCTCGGGGCCCGACGCCACCCGTTTGATCCGTCAGTGGGAAGCCGAGGGTGGGCGGCCGCGCACACGCATTGTGGCTCTCACGGCGAGCGCGATGCCGGGCGACCGGGAGGCGTTTCTGGCAGCCGGAATGGACGCCTACCTCGCCAAGCCGTTTCGGCGCGCGCAACTCGAGGAGGTCTTGCGTCTGGGCGCCCCAACGGCGAACGCCGTGCCAGCCGCCGCAAGCGAGCCAAGCGTGCCAGCCGTCGCTCCGGTCGTGGTCCCAAGCGCCACAGCGCTGCCTTTGTTGGATCGCCTGCGCTTTGACGATGCGTTTGGCGACGCCACAGGACTCCAGCGGGCCGAGGTGATCGAGTTGACGCTCGCCGGGTTGGCGACCTTCGAGGCCGACCATCAGAACTCACGGGTGTCCCTGCGGTCTCAGTTACACCGACTCGCCAGCGCGGTGGGCATCGTCGGATGCATGCGTTTGTCCTCGCAGGCGCGTGCTCTGGAACGGGCGCTAATCGAGCGGGCCGCGACCGAGGTGTTGCCGTCCTTGAGCGCTGCTCAACTCGAACCGCTGATGAACACGCTGGCTGATACCCGGCTCACGCTGAAATCTCTCCTCACTAAGGTGTCCCCCAATGTCGCTGTACAAGAGACTGCTCGTTGTTGATGATGATCCGACCACGCTGCTGTTGCTTGAGCTGGCGGCTCGGCCCCTTGATCTCGAAGTGACCAAAGCCGGTGACGTAAACCGGGCTGTTGACGCCGTGCGCAGCCAGGCTTACGACTTGGTGGTGCTGGATCATGACCTGAACGGTGTCCCCGGATTCGAGGTGCTGGACTACTTACGTAAGCCCTTGGGCGGCGTTCCGGTGCTCGTCTTCTCGGGTCACGTGACCGACGAGGATCGGGCGCAGTATCGCCGCCGCGGGGTGACGACCATCCTCGAAAAGCCGCTATCTCGCGATGTGTTGGGCTTTGCGATGCGGCGCGCTCTGAAAATTTAGCCTTCCGCTTACCCGCTTACCCGCTTGCCCGCTCACTTGCCTCGC
>RFPW01000329.1 GCA_009925965.1 Betaproteobacteria bacterium | reverse complement strand
GCTCCTGTGGCTCCCGTGGCTTCAACCGTCGCGCCCATGGCAAGTTCGGGAGCATCAAAACCGGCTGAAAAGCCGGCTGAAAAGGTAGCCGACAAAGCGGCCGAGAAGCCCGCCGAAAAGGCACCGCCAAAGGTCTCAGATAAGCCTTCAGATAAGCCTTCAGACAAGCCGACGGAGAAGGCAACCGACAAGACAGCCGAGAGTGCTGCTGAAAAGGCTATCAATGATCGACAAGCAGCCGCTTTGGCTCAATTGGAGCGCGCGACCTCCAATTGGGCTGCCGCCTGGTCTAGAAAGGACGTCCCGACCTACCTCGCGTTCTACGCCAGAGGTTTCCAGCCTCCCACCGGCTTGTCCCGCAGTGAGTGGGAGAAGCAACGACATGAGCGCCTGAATCGTCCGGGTTCGATCAAGGTCACCATCGATGATCTGAAGGTTGTCGCGGATGGCGACGGCTGGCGGGTCACGTTCCGCCAGCATTACCGGGCCACCGGACTCGAATCGACGGCGACCAAATCCATGCGTTGGGTGCATGAAGGGGGACGTTGGCTCATCCAGGCTGAGCGCGCGCAATGAAGCGAATTGCTCAGACCCTGATGCTGGTCTTTGCGGCGCTATTAGGTCCAGCTAATAAAACAGCTTGGGCACAGACCGAGGGCTCGAGTGACGAAAACCTCCGGGAAGCCATCCGCCTTATCCAGTCCGGAACCAGTCTGGATAAAGCGCTTAGCGCCGCCCAGCAAGCCGGCCGGGCTTTGCCGAAGTCCCACCTGGCTAACTTTCTGCAGTATCAGGCCTACATCTCGATGGCGGGTGGAGATCCAATCCAGGCTTCCCCAGGGGTCAAACCCAGCCCAGACGCTCATCGCGAGCTGGTCAATGAATCCAAAGCCCGCGGCAAACTAGTGAGCGTCCCAAAGGGCGCGCTTCCGTCCGCAGTGATCCAGATCGGCCCGGGGACGGATACGGTATTACTGGTCGAATCGGAACGTTCGCGCCTTTGGATCCTCAACCGCAAAGGCGATTCAGTCACCGTGGTAGCAAACCACTATGTCACCGTGGGCCAGCAAGGGGTTGGCAAGGAACGCGAAGGCGACCGTAAGACCCCGTTGGGGGTTTACCGAATCCAAAGTGAAATTCCGGGCGCCAAGCTCATCGATTTTTACGGCCCTCTGGCCTTGCCGCTGGACTACCCTAACTCGATGGATCGGGCACGGGCTAAAACCGGCTCGGGGATTTGGGTACACGGTGTACCGTCAGACCGCTACGCACGCCCGCCGTTGGCCTCGGACGGCTGTGTGGTGTTGGCCAACGAAGATTTACTCGCCCTGCGAAAATACGCTAAGCCGGGTCGAACGACCGTTGTCGTGGTCCCCCAAACCAATTGGTTAAGTCCCACCGCCTGGCGGACGATGGCCTCGAACCAACTCGCAGAACTACCCATCGAAATGTTTCAGAAAGTCGCTGCAAATGGCAGCAGCGGCTCAAATGGCTCTGGTGGCACAAACGGAGCGAACGGCACAAAAGAATTCGCGGCACGCAGTGTCTATCACCTTGAGGCTGAGCGAACGATGGTGGCGGAGTACATTGACCGGCGGGGACAGTCGGTGCGCGATTACTGGAAGCGCGAGGGAGGGCGTTGGGTCCCCTACCTCGACGCGACCTCGGCCGCCGTGCACTGACACCAAGCGCCGGTGCAAAGTCACACCGAAGTCGGCGTCGCCCTCAGGAACGCCCGTATTGCGCTCGCTCTACCGCTCGAATCCGTCGCACGCGAACTTCAGTTACCCGTCGCGCAGCTCAAGGCGCTCGAGACGGGCTCAACCGGAAGTTTCGCCGCACAAGTGCAGCGGGCTGATGCAACCCGGCAACTGCTGAGCCGATTCAATTTGCCCGAGTCATGGGCAAGCTTCCAGCCAGCGGAGTCGGAATGGCCCGCGCCCTCTTCAACCCCTTTGCTAGCGCCCCTGTCGGGCACC
>RFPW01000328.1 GCA_009925965.1 Betaproteobacteria bacterium | reverse complement strand
GAGAGCGCTAACGGGCCACCGAACCAGTCACGGATCTCCTGAACCATGGCAAAGGGGCTCTTGACGCTGGCGTGACCGCCCGCGCCCGCGGCGACCGGAATCAGGCCGTCGGCGCCTTTTTCGATGGCTTTGTGCGCAAAGACGTTATTGATGACGTCATGCAATACGATTCCGCCCCAACTATGGACAGCCTCATTGACATCGGCGCGCGCGCCCAGACTCGTGATGGTGATGGGTACTTTGTACTTGGCGCAAACCTGCATGTCGTGTTCGAGACGGTCATTACTCTTGTGCACGATCTGGTTAATGGCATAGGGCGCCGCGGGCGACTCTGGGTGGGCCCTGTCATGCGCTGCCAGCGCTTCGGTAATTTCCGCGAGCCATTCGTCGAGTTGTGATGCAGGCCTTGCGTTGAGTGCCGGCATCGAACCCACAATACCGGCCTTGCACTGGGCGATCACAAGTTTGGGGTTGCTAATGATGAACAGGGGCGAGCCGATCACCGGAAATCGAACGCGTTGCAAAATCGGGGGCAGAGTGCGTGGGGGTTGGCTCAAGTTTGACGGCTCCTGTTTGGCTTGCAATGATGCCTGCCCGAACTTGGTTCGGGCAAATTGTTGCGGTTTTTAGGAGTTTGATGGTGACGAACGTGATTCCCGATTTAATCGGTCAATGGCGCCTGGTAACGACCCGCTCTCATGATGAAGACGGCCAGCCGATGCGTTTGCCTTACGGCTCCGAGCCGATGGGAACGCTGATCTTTTTTGCGAACGGCCGGATGATGGCGAGCCTTTGTGATGGCCGGGCAGTGATTCCCGAGGCTGAATTGCCCCGCGAATTTGTGGCTTATGGGGGGCACTACACCATGGATGGAGAAACCCTCAGCACACGCGTTGATTTCACGTCGGACCTGCCCCGGATGGGCACCGATCAGGTTCGCGGTGTCAAGTACAGCGACGGCTTGCTGACCTTGCTTCCACCCCCCCGGTCGTTCGAGGGGCGAACCCAGTATCGGGAACTGGTCTGGGAAAAGATTCAATGAGGCTTGACTCGATGGATCTGCCCTTCGCGCGGTCCATCCTGTCGGTGCTGGTTGGAATCTGCGTAGGCCTTGGTGTCGGCGTTGGTATCGGGGTCGGTGTCGGGGTAGGGGTAATGCCCGGACCTGCACTGGCCGCAGAGACCACAGCGGCAACATCGGCACCGGCGGCGGTCAAGCCCTCGCTCACCGTCACCACCGTCTTGCCTCAGACCGTGACCATCCCGGTCCAGTTGCCCGCGAACGGCAGCTTGGCTGCCTGGCAAGAGTCCGTGATTGGCGCAGAGGCCAACGGGCTGCGTCTGACTGAAGTTAAAGTCAACGTCGGCGATCGCGTCCGCCAGGGCGACCTTCTCGCGACCCTTCAAGCCGACGGTGTGCGCGCAGAGCTTGCCCAAGCGCAGGCCAGTCTGGCGGAGGCGCAGGCGAATTTACAAAAAACCAGAACAGACATTGAGTCCTCGCGGGCGCTCGTGCAAAAGGGTTTTATCAGCGCGACCCAGATGAGTCAGTCACAGCTCAATGAGTCCGTTGCACTGGCCCGAGTGGAGGCCGCCGAAGCCCTGATTCAGGTCCAGCGGGTCCGACTGGGTCAGACTCAGGTGAGGGCGCCCGACGCTGGGGTGATTTCGGCCCGCAATGCCACGCTGGGCAGCGTGGTGGGTGCCGGGACGGAGCTCTTCAGGCTGATCCGGCAAGGGCGTCTGGAATGGCGCGCTGAGGTTACGGCCAGCGAGATCGGACGGGTTGCAGTGGGCGCCCCGGTGGCGGTGGTGACAGCCAGTGGGGCGGAGATCAAGGGCCGTGTCCGGATGATTGCGCCCTCGGTAGACCCCCAGACTCGCAACGCGCTCGTGTATGTCGATCTTCAGGAGCCGATGGGGAGCGCCCGTGCGGGTATGTTTGCGCGTGGGGTGATGGATTTAGGTGCAAGTCAGGCGCTGACATTGCCGCAAAC
>RFPW01000327.1 GCA_009925965.1 Betaproteobacteria bacterium | reverse complement strand
GGGCATGGTGCGACCTGGGATGAGGCCGCGCTGGTCGATCAATGGCGGGCCATGGTCACGACTGCCACCGGCCAAGGCGCGGGTCAGGACGGGCGGCTGTTGGGCGGCGCCACGTGCATGGCCCCCGGAATCGTCCTTGCCAAGATTCTGGGTGATGAAGCCGATACGGTGAGCGCATTGGCGCAACAGCTTTGGGCACTGGCTCGTCCCCCTGTGCTCGGGGAGGCGGCCCAGGCCATGCGAATTTGGGCTACCTGAACCCTGTCGGGTGGCTTTCATGCGAGTGGCTTCAATGATTCCGGCTTCAATGATTCCGGCTTCAATTTTGGCGCGGATTCGCGTATGGTCATTTGAATGTTTTCGACCCCTTAAGCTGCTTTAAGACTCCCTAAGACTTCGGCTGGAACGTGCGTCATGGATCTCACCCCGCGTGAAAAAGATAAGTTGTTGATTTTTACGGCAGCCTTGCTCGCCGAACGCCGAATGGCCCGCGGGTTGAAGCTGAATGTGCCCGAGTCGATCGCGCTGATTACCGCAGCCGTCATGGAGGGCGCGCGCGACGGCCGCAGCGTCGCAGAAATGATGTCGGCTGGCGCCGGCGTCCTCACCCGTGATCAGGTGATGGAGGGGGTCGCAGACATGATTCCGGATATCCAGGTCGAAGCGACGTTCCCGGACGGAACCAAGCTCGTCACGGTTCATCACCCGATTCGCTAGGAACTCCCCAAATGACGATCGACACGCACCTCAGCACCGACATCCCGGGCATTCCGGGTGAATTACTCCCCGAAGCGGGCGAGATTGAATTGAATGCGGGTCGTCCATCGGTCGAGCTGCGTGTGACCAATACCGGTGACCGGCCAATCCAGGTGGGTTCGCACTATCACTTTGCTGAGACCAATGCGGCACTCGATTTTGATCGCTCTGCTGCGCGGGGGTTTCGCCTCGACATCGCCGCAGGCACCGCGGTGCGCTTTGAGCCCGGCCAATCGCGTGCGGTGCGACTTGTTGCCTTGGCGGGCTCGCGAACAGTCGTGGGTTTTCGAGGTCTGGTGATGGGCAAGCTGGAGCAATAAAGTCATGGCAACCCGAATCTCGCGCCGCGCTTACGCGGAAATGTTTGGGCCCACCACGGGCGACCGGATGCGTCTGGCCGATACCAACCTGCTGATCGAGGTTGAACACGACCACACGGTCTACGGCGAAGAGGTCAAGTTCGGGGGCGGCAAGGTCATCCGCGACGGCATGGGGCAAGGCCAGGGCATGGCTGCCGAAGTCGCCGACACCGTGATCACGAATGCGCTGATCGTCGATGCCGTGCTTGGGATCGTGAAAGCCGATGTGGGTCTTAAGTCGGGCCGGATCTGGCGTATCGGCAAGGCAGGCAATCCGGATATTCAACCGTCTGTCACCATTCCAATTGGTGCCGCGACCGAGATCATTGCTGGCGAAGGCATGATTCTGACCGCTGGTGGGGTCGATACCCACATTCACTTCATTTGTCCGCAGCAGGTCGACGAAGCACTGGCGAGCGGTATCACCACGATGATTGGCGGTGGCACCGGTCCCGCCACTGGCACCAATGCGACGACTGTGACACCTGGTCCCTGGCACCTCGAGCGGATGCTGCAGGCGGCGGATGCACTCCCGATGAATATCGGTTTTACCGGCAAGGGCAACGTCAGCCGGCCCGAGCCCCTGCGCGAGCAGATCGAAGCGGGCGCGATCGGGCTCAAACTCCACGAGGACTGGGGGACGACGCCGCAGGCGATCGATACGTGTCTGGGCGTCGCGGATGAGATGGATGTTCAGGTCGCCATTCATACCGATACCTTGAATGAAAGCGGGTTTGTTGAGGCGTCTATTGCCGCGATGCGCGGGCGGGTGATTCACACGTATCACACCGAAGGCGCAGGCGGTGGCCATGCCCCCGACATCCTGAAGGTCGTTGGTGAGCCCAATGTTTTGCCCTCATCGACCAACCCGACCCGTCCGTTTACGGTCAACACG
>RFPW01000326.1 GCA_009925965.1 Betaproteobacteria bacterium | reverse complement strand
GGCAGCCTGCAGCACTTCGACGGCATCACGATCAAACCCAATCCGGATGTCGAAGGGCTGGATCTGAACCGGAATTTCCCCGGACATTGGCGCCAGGAATTCGAACAACTCGGCGCTGGCCTCTATCCGACCAGCGAACCTGAAGTCCGGGCAATGGTTGATTTTATTGTGAAGCACCCGAATATCGGTGCCGCAGTCAGCTTTCACACGCATTCCGGGGTCATCCTCCGGCCGATGGGCACCCAGAGCGACACGGACATGACGCCCGAGGATTTGTGGATGTACAAACGCCTCTCCGACATTGGCAGCAAACTCACGGGTTACCCCGCAGTCAGTATTTTTCACGACTTTAAATACCATCCCAAAGAGATCATCACCGGGACCCAGGACTGGGTTTATGAACATCTGGGTGCTTTGTTCTGGACGGTGGAAATCTGGGCGCCCAACAAAGAAGCCGGAATCACTGAATACGACTGGATTCACTGGTACCGCGAGCACCCTCCCGAAGACGACATCAAGTTGCTGAAATGGAGCGACGAACAGTGCGGTGGCCAGGCTCATGTCGACTGGTACCCATTCACCCATCCGGACCTTGGCGCCGTTGAATTGGGGGGCTGGGATCGGATGAATTTTTGGCGCAACCCGCCCCCGCACTTGCGCGAGCGCGAGGCAGCGAGATTCCCGGCCTGGCTCAACAGCATCGGTTTGACCCTGCCTAAGCTTGAACTCCTAAACGCCAGCGCAGAACCTCTGGGTGAGAACCGTTGGCGGATCAAAATGGCCGTTGGCAACGCCGGTTATCTCCCGAGTTATGTCACCAAGCGTGCCATCGATCGAAAGACTGCCCGACCGTGTATTTTTGAGCTGACCTTGCCGAAAGGTGCCGAGTTGCTGATGGGCAAATTGCGTGTCGAGGGTCCGCAGCTAGAAGGCCATGCACCACCCAATTCCATGCAGGCCTTCCTGCCGAATAAAACGCTAACGGGTGATCGGGCTATGAATGAATGGATCATTCGGGCGCCTGCGGGGTCGGTCGTTTCACTCAGTGCACACGCAGGACGGGCGGGAAGAGTTAGCACAACCTTGACTTTGTAAGTAAACCTCATGAACCCAAGTCTCTTCTGTTCTCAACGAACCACCATTAATCTGGTCGTTGGTATCGTCCTTGTTTTAACCAGTTTCGCGGGGTCGGCAATCGCACAACCGGCACTGGTACAAGCCCCCACACCCCCAATCGATCTCTATTCAGCCCAGGATCTTGGTCTGGCGCAGCAGGGGATGGCAACTGCAATCAAGAGCGACCTGGCCTACGAACTCGTCGCAAGTCTGACGACTGAGGTCGGTCCGCGGCCCGCTGGTTCCGAGGCCGACCCGAAGGCAGTCGCGTGGGCAGAAGCCCGCTTAAGGGCACTGGGTTTTGATCGGGTCTGGACCGAACCTGTCCAGATCGATGCCTGGAGACGCGTTGCTGCGCATGCTGATCTCGTCACGCCCTACCCTCATCATCTGGCTGTGACCGCTCTCGGCAATAGCATCTCCACGCCAGCGACCGGACTCCAGGCTGACGTGGCTTATTACGCCAACATCGATGCGCTACGCAAAGACACCAGCGACCGGGCTCGAGGACGCATCGTGTTTATCGATGGAACCTTTGCGCGCACCCAGGACGGTGGGGGTTACGGACCAGCGGTCTCAGCGCGAGTCAATGGGGCGATCGAAGCGGGAAAACGCGGCGCCCTGGCAGTCGTGATTCGCTCGATCGGCACGGATCAGGACCGCCTGCCCCATACCGGCGCAATGCGCTATGACACCGCGATAGCTCCCCCGATCCCGGCTGCAGCCGTGTCAACCCCCGATGCCGATCTGATCCGCCGTATTGCAACGACCCCAGACCGTTCAACGGTGCAACTCGCCCCCCTGCGGCTTTCTCTCAATCTGCAGAATGTCGCCACCCGAAACCTGACCACCCACAACGTATATGCAGAAATCCGCGGTCAGGCGAAGCCGGACGATATCGTCGCCATCGGCGGACATCT
>RFPW01000325.1 GCA_009925965.1 Betaproteobacteria bacterium | reverse complement strand
AGCATGGCTCAAGACCATTTTTTGTCGTTCAACAAGTCGAAATATCTCAAGTGGGCCGGCGCACTGTGTGCAGTTTGTATCGGACTCTATCTTGCCGACTCGCCGCCGATCAAGCCCGGAGGCGGCACTTGGCTGGGTTACGGCTTGGGTACATTGGGTTTTGGACTGATTCTCTGGTTGATGGCGTTTGGTCTGCGCAAACGCGCCTACCGGTCCAATTTGGGAAGCGTCCGCGGTTGGCTGTCTGCGCACGTCTATCTGGGCCTTGCACTCGCCGTGGTTGCGACGCTGCATACGGGGTTTGAACTCGGGGTCAATGTTCACAGCGCTGCATATGTTTTGACGCTTGCCGTCATTGCCAGTGGGATTTGGGGAGTAATTCTCTACGTTCGCCAACCCGCTCTGATGGGAAATTTGCTGAATGGGCAGACCCTTCAAAACCTGGGGTCTGGTCTGCGCGATATCGATGACCAATGCCGCAAGGTTGCCCAGGGGCTCTCTCCCGATATTCAGCGTTTGGTTAAAAATTCCTCGACTGGTCGGATTTTCGCCAGCCGTTGGCAGCGATTTTCAGGAAAGAATCCCGATTGCGCCACGCAGCGCACGGTGGATGCGCTTGCAGAAAAAAACAACGGCGCTTCGCCGGCGCAGCGTGAACTCTATAACCTGCAGTTCCGTCGTCTCCAGCAGCTGCTGCGGATCCGCGAATTCGTTCGTTCCAGAACATGGACCGAGGTGTGGCTGTTACTGCATGTGCCCTTGTCGTTTGGGCTGCTGGGCAGTTTGGTCGCCCATGTGGTGTCCGTCTTTTTTTATTGGTGACCTATGGATCACAATACGCCGGTCGATCCTATTACGGCCGAAATTGGAGAACTCCAGAAGCCATTGAAAGGGCGTCGTCCGCTGTCCTGGTTTTTGTTTAGCGCGCTTTTGGGTCTGGCACTGGTGCTTCCGGTGCTGGCGATTTTGTTCGCACCGGCTGCACCGTCCGCTTCCTCAGCCTCTTCAGCCTCCTCGGCGCCAATTCAGTCGACCCCGTTCGCGCTGGACGTGGTCTGGAATCCAGGCCCGGTTGCGAATGCGCACCAGGCATGGGCAAATGATTGCAAGGTCTGCCATTCGTCGCCCTTTTCCCGGGTGAAGGATGCCGATTGCGTCGCCTGCCACAAGACCACTGCCGGCCACGTCGATCCGAGCACGACCAAAGTGGCCGCGCTCGAGGAAGTTCGATGCGCGACGTGTCATCGCGACCACCAGGGCGCGTTTGGCTTAGCCGTGCAAAACAAGCACTTTGAGGGTCAAAACTGCGCGGCGTGTCATGCCGATATCAAGAAGACGATGCCTGAGACGCAAACCCTGAACGTGAGAGATTTTGGTCAGGAGCACCCCGAGTTTCGGGTCCAGGTGCTTGCGGCTTCGACGGGTCCGAATGCAGCCTCAGGGACTGATCGCTTGCGCCGCGTCCGACAGGCCACTGGGACGGTGATCACCGAAGCAACGACACTCAAGTTCCCCCATGATGTGCACTTGGCAAGTGCGGGTGTGCGCAGCCCGCAGGGGCTCGTGAAAATGAGTTGCGATGGTTGTCACAAGCCCAACGCAGACCGGTCGAGTTTCCAGCCAGTGTCGATGAAGGAACACTGCCAGTCCTGCCACGCATTGAAGTTTGAGCCCGCGCTCACCAATCGCGAAGTCCCTCACGGCTCGGCTGACGAAGTCTTGTCGACCCTGCGCGAGTTCTACAGCTATGTCAGCCTGAACCGCGTCCAGCTCGATGGCAGCAAGCTCTCGCCGGCGCAGCGCTTTATCGCCTTACCGGGTAAGGAAGATCGGCTCCCCACGTTTGTTAACGGCGCGGGTGATGCGCGAAGCCGGGCTGCGGCTTCGGCAACCGATCTGTTTGAGCGAACGTCCTGCGTTGTGTGCCACACAGTCAATCGGCTCGACGTCGCCGGCAAAGCTGGGACGCCGGGGGCGGATCTGCCGCAGTGGTCAATTGCGCCCGTTGCCGGTCAGCATGCCTGGATGCCAAAGGCCCGG
>RFPW01000324.1 GCA_009925965.1 Betaproteobacteria bacterium | reverse complement strand
AGTGTCCCGGCTGGCTTTCACCCCACCCGGACCTGGCCGATGGGGCTTCAACTGCTCGGCCGGCCCCAGGGCGATCATGCGCTGTTGCGGGTTGCTGCTGCTTACGAAGCTGTCAGCGCGGACCTGCTCGCGCGTGCTCCGGGCTGAGGGACGGGCCTGGTGGACTACCAGGATTACCACTGAGGTGTCTATGAGTTCGATGTTCAACCCACCCCACCCTGGCCTCACTTTGAGGGACGACATCCTTCCTGCCTTGAATCTGCAGGTGGGCGATGCCCCGCTGAGCCGCTGCAAAACTAAGTGACTTTACGAGGGGTTCAGACAAATTTTTTCGCAATGCACACGCAACTCAGTCACGAAACTTTCAGCGTGAACCGGATTGTCTTGTGCAATGTAATCGCCGATTTCCTCAAGATCGAACGCTGCCAAGGGTGTGATCAGCAACTACATTAGCAAGCCTAACGAGTCGCCTGCTATGCGTATTTTGCTTGCAGCCGATCAAATACCGGTTCAACTGCAAGCGCCGCGCCGCTGGCCTTGCCTGCAGCGATATCATTTCTCAGCGCTTGGAGTTGGATGGCCTGCTGGCGCTCGGTGTCCTCGAGCAAGCGCAGTCCAGCACGGACGACTTCGCTGACGTTGTTGTAGCGACCGCTTTCGACTTGGTCGCGGATGAACGTCTCGAAATGGGGGCTCAGGGAAACGCTGGTGGGCATAATAATCTCCTAACAATTAATAACTATTATTATTCGACCGCCAGCAAACAGTGTCAACATTGACAAGGTGTTGGCGCCAAGGGTGCAGATCCTCGGTGAAGTCCCGATCCTGGCTCGAAGCCGTGTAGGTCAGCTCGCGTGCTTCTTGCGCCAGGGCGGCTCTATGAGATTGAAGATCGCGACCACATTGACCCTACCCTGCCCCCATGAAAAAAGACCTGTGCGAGTGTTTGCCGCTGGTAGAGGTCGTAACGCGCCCAATCGCGCGCCCCCACCGGCGTTTGCGAACGCAACCGTTCCATAAGGCGCAACCGAGCGGCCTCACGCGCACCGGCGCTCGCATGAGCTAGAGCGCCAGCTGCGGAGATGGTTTTCATCGAGAACGCCGTATTAAGTGTTGATCCCTACATTACCCCTTCTGGCATCACTCTGAGAGACATCAGGCCTGCTCGTGCAGACGCGCCCAGGTTTCCTGACCTGAATTCCAAACCACACGGCGAAACGAGCGGCGCGAATGGCGCAGCGTCATGACAAAGAGGCGCGGTCGGCGGTATCGATCGGTGCCAGGAACACGTGTGAGCGCACCCTCACCGTAATCGACCTGTGCCTCTTCGCCAATGGCAAACGAGAGTCGATCGAATTGCTCGGGCTCGCGAACCACGAGCTTACGCACGAAGCGTTTGACACTGTTGTAGGAGGCGGCAAAGCCGAACTGATCGACCAGATCCTGGAAGATCGCCATGGCTTTGCGCTGGAGACGCAATTGGCTCTCGATATAGGCGCGGTGGGGCTCGCACGCTGAACTGGATTCCGGCGCCGTGACCGGATCGGTCGGTGGTCAGGGTGGAGGAATTTGAGTGACCTGACTGCCGCTGGAGGCTCCCTTGTCACACATGCGCCAACGCGTACTCCCTGGCTGTTGGCAGGGCACGCGGTAAGGTCTTAGGCTTCGGACGGGTTGCTTCCCAGCCAAGACAGGCCAGCCAGATAGCGCGCGGGATGGCCTTTTGCGCGGTGCGGTAATAACTCACCATGCGACGACTGATCCCCAGAGCATCGGCAGCTGTGTTCAGTGACAGCCCGTTGCGATGCATCCAGGTGTCAAACATCTGGTGGCTCACCTCACCGGCTTGTTCCTTGGCCCTGGCATAAACATTGTCTGCACCTAGCTCGGCATCAAACCATTCAATGCCATGGCCCCACGCGGCGAGGTGCGCCTTGCCAAAGACCTTTGGATCGAGCAGTTTGGCCAAGGCGGGGATGCCACGCAAAACCGACTCGATATCAACGTCCAGCCTCCGCCATTCTTGGTGCAGCCACGCACGGTTGG
>RFPW01000323.1 GCA_009925965.1 Betaproteobacteria bacterium | reverse complement strand
TGCAACGACCCGACCTGCGCAAGGCACGAGTGCGAGCCGCCGCCTGCGCCACGATGGCAAGGTCCCCGGCATTCTGTATGGTGGCAAAACGTCGCCGGTACAGATTGAAATCGAGCACAACCCGCTCTTCCACGCGTTGCGGGTGGAGGCCTTCCATGCCTCGATTCTCGACATGGAAATCGACGGCGCAAGCCAACGGGTTCTATTGCGTGATGTGCAGTGGCACCCCTACAAGCAGCAAGTGCTGCATATCGACTTCCAGCGGGTCGAAGCCGATACCGTGATCCACATGAAAGTGCCGCTCCACTTCGTCAATGCTGACATCGCGCCGATCGTCAAGGCCCAGGCGGCCATCCTGTCCCACGTGACCAATGAAGTCGACATCGCTTGTCTTCCGGCCTACTTGCCGGAATTCATCGAGGTCGACCTGTCCGCGCTAGATTCGACCGCGACCCTGCACGTCAAGGACCTGAAATTCCCTGAAGGCGTCAAGCCCGTGTTGCGCCGCAACGAGAATCCATCGGTGCTCACGGTCACGATCCCGCCACCGGTCGAAGAGATTGTCGTTGCCGCGGCGGCCGCACCCGCAAAAGGCAAAGGCAAGGGCAAAAAGTAACCGTCAGCCGCGCACCCGGTAGCGTGACTGCAGGGGCGGGCTGGTCTTAGGGGCGAGCCTTCGGGTCCTCGATCCCTATCCGCTCCGCCCGAAACAGCGATGTCGGCAATTCAACTGATCGTTGGGCTTGGTAACCCAGGCGCCGAACACGAGGCCGACCGTCATAACGCTGGCTTTTGGTTCGTTGACCGGATCGCTGCGAACGCCAAGGTCGTTCTGCGGACCGAGTCGCGCTTCTCGGCCCGGATGGCTCGGGCGACGGTTGCGGGTGCGCCAGTCTGGCTACTCCAGCCGATGACGTGGATGAATCTGAGCGGTCGGGCGATTTCAGCCGTTGCTCATTTTTATCGGCTGGATCCTGCGGCCATTTTGATCGCGCACGATGAGCTCGATCTGGCACCCGGCGTTGCACGGTTGAAATGGGGTGGTGGTTCAGGGGGCCATAACGGACTCAAAGACACGACCGCAGCCCTCGGAACCGACGCCTACTGGCGGCTTAGACTGGGTATTGGACACCCGCGCCTTCTGTATCCCGGGCGGAAAGATGTCAAAGACTTTGTGCTAGAGCGACCGAGCCTTGACCAGCAAACCGCCATCGATTCGGCCCTGCAACGCGCGCTGGACGTCCTGGAACCGTTGGTGACAGGCGCCACCGAGCGAGCAGCGCAAAAATTACATACCGAACCGAGCCCCCCAACCGCCCCCAAAAGTGCAAAGCCCGCTCAAAATGAGGGGCTGGAATCTGTCTGATTTGGCGTCTGATTCTGACTCTGATTCTGATTCTGATTCTGATTCTGACGACCTTGCTCCTCTCCCGTTTCAAATTTCCCTTCCGGAAGCCGCCATGTTCCTTCGTGTCCTGAAATTCCTGACAACGATCTGGCTTACGACCTCATTGCTCGGCGGGTGCCTTAGTAACGACCCTCCTGGCCCGCCGAACGCCTTGACGGTGCAAGCGGGCGAAACGAGCGCGATCATCACCTGGGCAGCCGAACCGGCGGTTGAATACTGGCTCTTTTACGCGCCCAAGAGTGTTGCTCCGACGTCGACCGACATGAGCAAGGGCTGGACCGATCTCGCGGGTGGCAACGTCGTGATCCGGGTCCAATCGCCCGCAACCATCATCAACCTGGCCAATGACAAAGAATATGTCTTCACCGTCAATGGCCGCGTGGATGGCGGGCCAGGGGGCAAGGGAGCGCCTCTGATCTATGCCGCCACAAGGCTTGCTGGCACGAACTGGACCACCAGCACCGCGGCGCTCAATACAACCGTGCCCCTGCGGGCAGCAACCTTCAGCAGCGTGTATGTTGCTGGCGGATCGGGTGGCGCTTTGATGACGAGCCTGGACGGCAAAACCTACACAGCCGTTGACTCGACGACGACGCGCAACCTGAACGGCGCCGCATTCCTTGGCAGCTACAAGTTGGTGGGCGCTGGCGGAACGATCCTG
>RFPW01000322.1 GCA_009925965.1 Betaproteobacteria bacterium | reverse complement strand
GATGCCGTGCGGGATTCGAACTGTGCTGTTTGTCTAATGCATATGCAGGGTACGCCGCGTACGATGCAAGCCGCTCCCGGGTATCGGGATGTCGTGTCCGAGGTCGGGGCATTCCTGCGCGAGCGCGTCCAATCCGTTGCCATGGCTGGCGTAGCGGTGAGTCGATTGTTGGTTGACCCAGGAATCGGATTTGGCAAGACGCTGGAGCAAAACTTGGCCCTCATCGCTCGACTGTCCGAACTTGCGCCGGAGCTTCCTGTCTTGATCGGGCTTTCCCGCAAACGGGTGGTCGGGGATGTTACTGGCCGTGCGCTCGGTGAGAGATTGGCGGGCAGTCTCGGCGGCGCATTGGCTAGCGTCGCGCGGGGTGCGGCGGTGGTTCGGGTTCACGATGTTGCGGCGACTGTTGATGCCTTGGCCATGTGGCGAGCCGTGATGACCCAGTCCCCCCGAGTGAACGATTAGCGCGGAGCATCACCGTGGCATTGAACATCCTGAGGCTGGAAATTTTAATGACGAATGAGGTTGCACCATGACTCGCAAGTGGTTCGGTACCGATGGCATTCGAGGGCGTGTGGGCGAGGCTCCGATCACGCCCGAGTTTGTATTGCGACTGGGCTATGCGGCTGGTCGGGTGCTGGCGCACGCTGGGGAGCGCGGCGAACTGTTCGTTCATTCACCGGGCCGTCCACAAGTGGACTTGGCCGATTCCGGGCTACAGCCGGCTGCGATGCCGAGGCGAACACCTTTGGTTGGATCCGTTCAATCGTTTGGTGGGCGCAGCCGACCCGTGGTGCTCATTGGCAAGGACACGCGTGTTTCCGGTTACCTCCTCGAATCGGCGCTGCAGTCCGGATTGGCAGCGGCGGGTGTTGACGTCATGCTTTCCGGGCCGATTCCGACGCCGGCGGTGGCTTATCTGACGCGGGCTTTGCGCCTATCGGCTGGCGTGGTGATCAGCGCATCCCACAACCCGTTTGATGACAACGGCATCAAGTTTTTTTCTGCCGAGGGCGACAAATTACCCGATGAGATCGAGACGAAGATTGAAGCGGAGATGGATGCGCCCCTGGGCTGCGTGCTGTCGGCTGACTTGGGGCGGGCGCGGCGGATCGATGATGCGGCCGGTCGTTACATCGAATTCTGCAAAAGTACGTTTCCGGCCGAACTCGATCTTCGTGGTATGCGACTGGTCGTTGATTGCGCTCACGGAGCTGCGTACCACACCGCCCCATCGGTGTTTCACGAATTGGGTGCTGAAGTCATCCCGATCGGGGCGTCGCCCAACGGTCTGAATATCAATGACGGATTTGGCGCGACTCATCCCCAAACGGTTGCCCAAGCGGTGATCGCCCACGATGCCGATTATGGTCTCGCACTCGATGGCGATGCTGACAGGTTGGTGATCTCGGACCGTTCTGGACGCCTTTACAACGGCGATGAACTGCTTTACGCGATCGTTGTTGATCGGTTGCGAAAGGGTCCGGTCGCCGGTGCCGTTGGCACTTTGATGTCCAATCTGGGGCTTGAACAGGCCTTGGCGCGCCGTGGCGTGGGTTTCCAGCGAGCCAAAGTTGGCGATCGATACGTGCTGGAAATGCTGCGTGCTCGCGGATGGCTCTTTGGCGGCGAATCAAGCGGCCATTTGCTCGCCCTGGATTGCCATTCCACCGGTGACGGGACCATCAGTGCTTTGCAGGTGCTGGCCGCGATCCGTTCGAGCGGTCTTGAGTTGGCCGACCTGATTGGGGACATGGACCTGATGCCGCAGTGTTTATTGAATGTCCGCGTCAGTCCTGGATTTGACTGGAATGGCCATGCGCCGCTGCGTCGAGTGCGTAGCGAGGTCGAGTCCGAGTTGGCAGAGCGTGGTCGTGTGTTGATCCGAGCTTCGGGGACTGAGCCAGTGCTGCGACTGATGGTCGAAGCCAGCGATGCTGGATTGGCTGATCAGATGGCGCAACGACTCGTCCATTCCTTACAGGTAGCCTGAGTTCTGGTATAGTTTTAACTCTCTCGGGGCGTAGCTCAGCCTGGTAGAGTGCTTGCTTTGGGAGCAAGATGTCGGAGGT
>RFPW01000321.1 GCA_009925965.1 Betaproteobacteria bacterium | reverse complement strand
CAGACTAGGCAAAAGGGCGATCGATCGCGCGCGGATCTTAGGGCCTTGGGAACCGACCCGTTAACACAGCCCACCCCCTGTCCCATTCTTCAATCGAGCTACCAGAGCCCCCGCGAGTTTGCTGGCGGCGATTCACTTGCTACTATTCGACTTCGACTTGCCATCGGGCAAATGACCGCAATAGACTCTAACCCGAGATGGTGAACATCCCTTTTTACCCCAGATCGAAAAACAATCCGCTGGCGTTTATTTCGAACTAAGCCTGCACTACTCGCCGGCAGAATCCGGATTCACCAAACTGCAACAAAACTCGGCCTTCTCTGAGTGGCCCCGTGCAAGCATTGTTTTTATGTTATTTTATGCTGTTTTATAAAAGGGGACGCGAAGAGCCGGGCGACATTCCGGTGTAATGTCACCAAGGTGGGAGAGAAGATTCCGTGATCACACTTCTCTAAGCGGCGGACACGTATTGCGGTCCCGCTGGCATGGTAAAATCAGATCCCCGGCCCTCTATCCTGACCCAAGACGCACCCCACAAAGGAGGTCGTCAGTCCGAGACGAGAGCGGCCGGGGAAAGTGGTTTGGCGACTACGGGCACCGTGGAGTAATCGCGTTTATCTGTCAGCATTTTCCACGCGATCTTGGCCATGCGCCGGGCGGTGATGGTTATGGCTTCGTTGGCGCCTTTGCCGCGAGCGCGGTGTCGTTTGTAGAAGGAGCCAAAGTAGTCGGAGCAGCCGATGGCGACCCAAGCCGCCTCGATGAAGGCCCATTTTAGCCAGCGGTTGCAGAAGGGCAGCATGCGGCCGTGGGAGGTCTTGCCGCCGGAGGAGTGGGTGGTGGGAACCAGGCCAGCGTAGGCGCAAAACTTATCGGCAGTTTTGAAGCGAGAAACGCCGTCGATCTCCAGGGCGATGACCGGGCCGAGCACCTTGCCGACTCCGGGCAGGGTGCGCAGCCGCAGGGCGTCGGCGTGGGCTGCGTTGTCGGTCTCGATGCGATCCTCGATTGCGCGGATGTGTTTATCCAGCAGCTCATGCATCTCCAGGTCGTCGTCGAGAAGCTGGCGGTCGACGGCGGGTAGCTCCACGCGCTTCATCCATGCTTTGCCTTGGTTGCAGAAGGGGTCTTTATGTGCAGGCCGCTCGATGCGCGGGTGGCGGTCGAGCACGGTGTGAATGCGGTTGCGAACCATGGTGCGCACGCGGGCCAGCCACAGTCGCTGGCGCACGGTGTTCTTCTTTTGCCGCACCTCCTTGCCGGGCACGTGGACGGTGGAGACGAAGTTGCCGCGCAGGAGCGTGGCGAGGGCCTTGGCGTCCACCTTGTCGTTCTTGATCTGCGCGTCGGCGATGATGCGGTTCTTCGCGGGGTTGGAGAGCACGACCTTAGCGACGCCCGGAGTGTCTTCGAGCAGGTCGTAGAGCGTGGCCCAGTTCCAACACGCCTCGATCACGGTCTCGCTCGGCTCGTCCAGGGCCGCGAAGTAGGCGGCAAAGGCTTCCGGCGCATTGTGGTCGATGCGGGCTTGCTTCAACTGGCGGCCTTGCGCATCCAAAGTGCAGGCCACCGAATAACGTTTGTGGTAGTCGATTCCAGTGTAGTTCATGGCACCGCCAAGGGTATCACGCACCGCCAGTCGGCACGGCTTCTTCCCTTAGCTGCCACTCATGTTACCTGACCCCGTCTGCCCTTATTCCGGCCTGCCCCCCTCGGATCGACCATCAATGCGGTAAAGGCGTTTCAGGCGGCGGAGTTGATGAAACTCGGCCGGACTCCCTTGGCGGCGTTTCGCTCCGATGATTCCTCGCTGGGATAGCATGACGACTATAAATTGTTTTTGCAATTTCGTCCATTCCATTGGTATCGAAGTTCCCGGATTCATACACTGATAGAAAGCGGGAAATACGCTGTTCAAGAAACGGCCAAATCTCAGAGTCTCGATTATTCGCTCTATATGCGAGTAGCACATTGGCCGTCATTGCCTCATACAGAATCTGTTGATTGGTCTCTTGAACCGCGTTTTTTGAGAACGATCGAATTTTTGTCATCAGTGCTTCCGTATCCTCCCTTGAGAGCCCTGCTAAATACTCCCTCATTT